>NZ_JBANDI010000002.1:0-198085 GCF_039123485.1 Flavobacterium sp. PL12 | reverse complement strand
TTGAATAATCTTTTTGGGTTCGCTTTAAATAGCGACTTACTTCTAGGTTTTCCATAAGGATACTTTTTTGTGTATCGCTATTTCAGGACGGGACACTATTTATACATCAAAAATAAAACTGTCTTATGAACTATATATCAATAGATGATTGTTTATAATTAGGTAGAGGAACTATTCTTTAGCTTTCGTTAGATAATAGATTGGAATCCCAGCTAACATTATTAGTACACCCCAACCGCATGTACTTGTTTTTACAACTAACAAAGCAATACAAATTGCTGTAGATACTACAATGTACAAACCTGGTAAAAAAGGATAGCCAAAAGCTTTATAAGGACGATCCGCATTTGGTAACTTCCTACGAAGAATGAATATTCCTAATATAGTTAGCATGTAGAAAATCAAAACAACAATAACCACAAAATCTAATAAATCTCCATATTTCCCAGTCAAACACAGCACAGAAGCCCAAAGACATTGTACCCAAATCGACCAAGCTGGAACACTCGCCTTATTAAGTTGAGCGGCTTTTTTGAAAAAAAGACCATCTTGAGCCATTGTATAATAGACTCTCGCTCCTGCCATAATCATTCCGTTGTTACAAGCAAAAGTGGAAATCATAATCATTACCGCAATTAAAAATGTTCCAATCGGACCAAAAATATATTGCGACGCTACAACGGCAACTCTATCTGACTCGGCTGTTGCGATCCCTTGCAAAGGCACAACTGCTAGATACATTAAATTTGCTAGCACGTAAATAACACAAACGATAACTGTCCCTAAGAATAAACTTAAACCTACATTTCGCTTAGGGTTTTTAATCTCGCCTGCGATAAAGGTAACTCCCTCCCAAGCTCCACTTGAGAATAGTGAACCAACTAATGCTGCAGAAATAGCAGAAATTAATGCCATACCACTTATTGGTAACCAATTCCCAGTTTCTACATTTAACGATTGTGAAGCCCAAACATTGGTCCAGTTTGCATCCCATACCTCAGCCTTAGCTGCCATGAAACCAAAAATTATCAAACCCGCCAAAGAAACAATCTTAATCAAAGTAAGAACTGTTTGTAATATTTTAGAGTTTTTTACGCCTCGACTATTGATATAACTTAAAAAAATAATGGTGATTATAGAGAGAACTTGCGCAGCATTAAGCTTAAAACTTCCTATTTCGTATAAAATGTTTTTATCACTTAAGGGTGCGTATAAATAAGCTGAAAATTTTGCAAAAGCAACGCCTACTGCAGCGATAGTACCTGTTTGAATTACAGCGAAGAAACTCCAACCGTATAAAAAACCAACTAACTTTCCGTATGCCTCTTTAATATAGACATATTGCCCTCCTGCCTTTGGAAACATCGCACTCAATTCTCCATAACTTACTGCTGCAATCACTGTAATCACACCAGTAAGAACCCACATAGCAATAAGCCAACCTGCAGATCCTAATTGGCGAACCATGTCTGAACTTACAATAAAGATCCCTGAACCAATCATGGATCCTACAACGAGCATCGTTCCGTCTAGTAACCCTAATTCTCTTTTAAAATGCTCTGGTTTATTTTCTTCCATATAATAGTTTTTGGTTTTGGTTGGCTAAAGATATACTTTTTTTTAAAATGAGAAATCAAATTAATAATTGTCTTCAAAATACTATTAAAAAAATAAATATACTTTCGCAAAATAACAGTAAAGCACTAAAAATCAAAAAGACGCTCTCGCACTTTTGGTGCGAATAGCGTCTTAGAAATAAATTTATATTTACTTTGAAATAGGAAAACTAGTAATTAGTGGCAGATTCCAATTTTAAAAGTTTAAATATTTATTTGGTTTTCATTGGCGGTAAATCAAATGCTTTAGCATCATGCTCAAAGTTATTTCTGTGAGAACCGTCACAAAAAGGTTTGTTTTTTGATTCTCCACAACGACAAAGACCTAAAGTATTTCTACCTTCTAACCCATAAACGTTTCCTTCGCTATCTGTAATTTCAAAATCTCCTTCAATTTTAATAGAACCATTACGATTAATGGTAAGTTTTGTTGTGCTCATAATTTACTTATTTTTATAATTCAATGGATGCAAATATAGCTTGATGAATCATTATTTATATACATTTTTCAAATTCTATTTATAATTTACAGTAATTCTATTTAAAGGAAAATACAAAAGATAAAATATCTTCATTGATAGTAAATTAATTAATCATATCTATTTAAAAGATAAAATTCACCATCAGTTTTGATAAGCAGTCGCATGTTTTTGATTAAAATCTAAATTGTACATTTGCGATGATAAAAATAGATCCTTTTATAAAAAGTTAATTAGCAGCGCATTTTACTATCCCATGTTTCGAAAAGTCTATCGAGTATTAAATCTAAACCTACTATCCAAAAAAATGAGTGCTTTAAAAAAAATAAATGAATTCCGAAGAAATATAACCCGCGGTTTAACTAAAAATATAGGTAGCTCACAAAAGAACCAGCAAATCGATTTATCTCAAAAGATAGAAATAAAAAAGGTTTTAATTTCCAGACCTAATCATCGTTTGGGGAATCTTTTACTAATTACACCTCTAGTGCAAGATGTTGCATCGGTTTTTCCGGATTGCAAGATCGATTTATTTGTAAAAGGTGGTTTAGCGCCAATTATCTTTGAAAATTATAAAAACATCAACTATATAATTGAGCTCCCTAAAAAACCATTTAAAAATCTAATTGATTATTTCAAAGTTTGGATCAAAATCAAAAATCAGAAGTACGATATAGTAATTAACGTCGATAAAAACTCTTCATCCGGAAGATTATCGGCACAGTTTGCTGATGCCAAATATAAATTTTTTGGCGAATTAGATGAAGAAATGCAATTAGCGCACAGTGATTATGAGCACATAGCGAAATACCCTATATATGAATTTAGATCATTTTTAACTAAATTAGGATTTGCTAAAAACGAAAATGCTATACCATCAATAGACTTGAAATTGAGTTCTTTAGAGATTAATACAGGTTCTAAAATCATTTCAGATTTAGTAAAAAACGACAAAAAAACCATAAGCATATTCACTTATGCTACTGATGACAAATGCTACTCCGAATCGTGGTGGGAAGAATTCTACGCACGATTACTAAAGGAATATCCGCAGTATAATATAATCGAAGTTTTACCTGTGGAAAACATTTCGCAAATTGGGTTTAAAGCGCCAACATTTTATAGCAAAGATGTGAGAGAGATTTGTGCAGTGATTGCAAATACTGAAATTTTTATTGGCGCAGATAGTGGGATTATGCACTTAGCAAGCGCATCATTGACACCAACAGTTGGATTGTTTTCTCGCGATAATATTAATATGTATAAACCGTATAATAATAACAGTGAGGCAATAAATACAAACACTGGAACTATTGAGGACTGGATTAAAATCATAAATATGGTTCTCTCGAAATCAAATTAGTAATGGGAATAAATAACAAAAGCCGCCAAAATAAAATTTTGGCGGCTTTCTTATATAGATAGATCTTAATTAAAAATTCTTCTTACTTGTTATTTCTCAATTATTTACCACTAGTTCAATAGCGCATCAAACTCAGCTTCAATTGTTGGGCTAGATGGTCTAGGAGCATCGGCTTTTACAATTTTACCATTTGGATCTATTAATATAAATCTCGGAATACCAGTAATATTATAGTCTTTGATGAATTGAGAGTTCCAGTCATTATCAGCAAAAACTTGTACTCCACCTAATTCTTTGTCTTTGATTAATTTTCTCCATTTTTCAACATCTTTTAATTGATCAATAGAAAGACTTAAAAAAACAATATCTTTCTGATGGTATTTTTCTTCAAGTTTCTTTAAAAAAGGTATTTCAGCACGACAAGGAGCGCACCACGTTGCCCATACATCAATGTAAACATATTTACCTCTAAAGTCTTCTAGTTTGGTTTTTCCACCCTTATAATTATCATAATTAAATGAAGGAGACATTGCACCATCCATTTTTCTTGTTTTAAGACCTTCCTCGTAATATTTAGTCAATCCAACAAATGAATTTTCAATATTCTTTTTCTGTAGCATCACAAAGCTAGGATCAAACTTCTTATTCTCTAGTGCACTTAAATCTGAAGCTTTCTTCTCTACTATAGTTTTATTAAAACTATCTTCTGTCGAAGCTAAAAGTAAATCATAATCATACTTTGCATCTTCGATAGCATTTTGAGCTAGAAAATTATTTTCCAAAGCACCTTTTCCTGAGTATACTATAGATTCATCAAACTGTTTAGCATCCATTTTTAAAGTTAAGTCGTAACCATTTTTCAAGAAAACTTTAGTATACTCCTTACCGTCAAAAAGCATATAAAAACCTTCTTCAATAGGAAAAGAGTCTTTAAAAAATCCGTCCTTATTAACTTCAATTTTTTTGACCTCCTTACCATTATTTCTATCTAAGAAACTAATAGCATCGGTATTTCTGTTGGCAATTTCTGCTTTAAAAGACAAAGCGGTTTTCGATTGTCCTATCACGTTAGCCGTACCAATAAATGCCAATGCGATAAAAAGTAATTTTCTCATAGAGTTAATTTTTTATTTAGTAACTCAAAAATAATTTATTAATGTTAAGTGATATTAACAATTAACATAAAATTAATTAGAATTAATTCTCGATATCATTATTCAACAATAAAATACAATAGTTAGAATAGCTAAAATGACACGACTACACAGATATAAGGAATTTCCAAAATGCAGATAAAACACTTATCACAGTATCAGATATTTAAAAAATGAAACATTTAGAATAAATTGTATAATTCATTTTCATTGAATCTTTGTCAACTTTGTAATTCAACGTACAATATAGAATTAATTTTAAAGATAATAATTATGAGTGCTAAAGGAACTGATTACACGATAGAAGGAATAGATAAATTAAAGAGTTTAGTAAAAGATATCACAATGTGTCTTTTCTGTACTGATATTAAAAACAATGATGGTTCAACTGCTCGACCGATGAGTGCAACCCATGTATGTGATAAAGGTAATATTTGGTTTTTTGACCAGAAGAATAGTGATAAAAACAAAGAGATTGCAAAAGATCCTAACGTTCAATTGTTTTTCTCCCATCCTCCAAAAGGAAGTTATTTAGTAGTGAATGGTCATGCATCAATTGTTTTAGATCGCGACAAGATTGACGAACTATGGTCACCGGCAGTTGGAATTTGGTTTGAAGGAGGAAAAGAAGATCCAAATGTTTCATTAATCAAGGTTGAACCAAAAAGTGCTTATTTCTGGGATACCGATGGTAACCAAATGATCAACTTCATAAAAATGGCTGCTTCAGTTGTTACTGGAACAAACTTAGTGGGTGGAACAGAAGGTGAAATTAAAGTATAAAAAAAGCAAAAAAAAACGCTCCAACATGTTGGAGCGTTTTTTGTTAATAAATTAAGATTTACTGCAAAACTCTATTTATTTGAGTGAAATTTTTCTGGTAATACTTCTCTTTAGTAGAGGAAATAATAACACCATTACTTACTGAAGAGTGAATAAATTTAATTTCTCCTTCATTAACCTCAACAACCATTCCTACATGATTGATCTGGCTTCTACCATTAGTCTTAAAGAATATTAAATCTCCTTTTTGAGCTTCTTCTGTATTTATTTTTGTTCCTATACTTGATTGCTCACGAGAGGTTCTAGGTAATTTTATGTCAAACGCACCAAAAGTAGTGCACATTAAACCTGAACAGTCAAACCCTGATTTTGATGTTCCTCCCGTTCTATAACGAGTACCGATGTTTTCTGAAGCATTTTCAATTAACTGATCTAAAAAATCATGATTAAACGCTGTCTTCTGTGAATTATTAAAATCAATCTTGCTGTTTTTGATGTCAATAGTATTATTTGCTATTGCAGTATTTTCTTTAATAGCTATCTCAGATGTGATGGTCAATTTGTGACCTACACGAAGTTTTCCTTTAATTTCTGGATTTTGTTTTTCTAATTCCTGAACTGTAATTCCGTATTCTTTTGCAATTGCATATTTCGTCTCTTTTGCTAAAACCTCCCTAACGAAAGTGTTTTTAATAGCATTATTTTCTTCAATGATTTTAATATCATTTTGAACTAATTCCACTTTAGGTTGCAATGAAACTTTATCCTCAATCTTTAAAATTTCTTTATCTTGTTTTGGTTCAACAACTGCGACTGCATTTGCAGGAATATTTACTTTTTGACCAACTCTAAGGGCTTTGACTCCTAACTCAGGATTTGCTTTATCAAATTCTTTGATACTAATCCCATATTTTTTGGTAATCGAGTATTTAGTTTCTTTTGGTTGCACTTCCCAACTAAATGATGATGATACTGGAGAATTTAGGTTGTAGTCCTGTTTGTTAGCAACTTCCTTACTAGCAATAACTGGATTTTCGTTTATTAAGTTTGAAGGAATATTTATTTTTTGTCCAATTTTTAAATCAGAAGAAGCAAGTGCTGGATTTAAATCATTTAATTCTTTGATTGTAAGTCCGTATTGTTTTGCTATACCGTAAAGTGTTTCTTTAGCTTGAACTTGGTGTTCTTTTGATGAATTATTAACTACTTTAGGGTGTGTAGTTGCTTTTGTGTTACTTTTTGTAACTATTGTAGTTGGTATTAATAAAACAGAATTGAGTTTTAATAGGTTCTTTGCTTTGGGATTTAACTTTAAAATTGCGCTTTGCTTTACTTCGTATTTCTCAGCTATACTTGAGATTGTTTCCCCTTTTGATATCGTGTGTTTTGTGATTTTTTCCTGTGAAAAAAGAACCATGCTATTCAGACAAAATAGCGCTACAATTACTCTTAAACTCATATTCATTTATTTCAAATTACTTACCCCATGGTATTCTAACTGACAATTTCGGGATATAATTATTAAATTTCGTCAGCATAAATTTCTTGAAAGATGTTCAAGAAACACGTTTCTTAAAAATGCTTTGTTATTTGATAAAAAAATTAAATCAATAACTAAAGCTAGTGCATTTTTAAAAAAAGCTAATATAAACTTATTAATCAAAAAAACGCCTATTTAGTTTCACAAATTTTAAAAATTCTTATATAATAGCCACATTTTCGTTCTTTAATGCTGTTTCTTGAAGCAAGTAAGTAACCGTAACAAAGTTTTGAAAATTAAAATTAAAATACCTAATATTTACGGAGATTGGATTAGTACTAAGCGAAAATGAATTTCAAACTACATAAAGTAATTGTTAGCCCTAATCGAAATGAAAAGCCTTTTGAAATAGAATTGTATTTTTTCTTGACAAAAAAGAGCGATTGGAGTAAGCTCCTTTTTAGTCTTAGAAATAACAATGCTATGATAAAGCTTGAAAAGAAGAGCAGGATAAGCTCCATCTAAAAAATAAAAAAGTGCTCAATAATTTAAATTACAGTCTAAAAAACTGGATTTTAAATTATCAAACACTTTTATTTATTACAAACTAAATCAGGTGATTCAGTTCCTATACATAATTATGCTTCAGCAGCTATTAAATTTAATGCTGAACCGGCAACAAACCAACCGATTTGTCCTTCATTGTACGTATGATTAGCCATTATAATATCTATCGAACCATCAGCATGAACAAATTCTAACGTTAACGGTTTTTCTGGAGCAAAATGAATTAAATCTAAGAAATTGATTGTATCATCCTCATGGATTTTATCATAATCTGCTTCGTCAGCAAATATTAATCCTAACATACCTTGTTTCTTCAAATTTGTTTCGTGAATACGGGCAAATGATTTTACTAAGACGGCTTTAACACCAAGAAAACGAGGTTCCATCGCCGCATGTTCACGAGAAGAACCTTCCCCGTAATTGTGATCTCCCACAACAATTGAAGGGATACCCGCTGCTTTGTAAGCACGTGCTACTGCAGGAACCGCATCATAAACACCAGTCAATTGATTTTTAACTGTATTTGGTTTTTGATTGAATGCATTAATTGCACCAATCAACATATTATTTGAAATATTATCTAAATGTCCACGGAAACGCAACCATGGTCCAGCCATAGAAATGTGATCTGTTGTACATTTTCCAAAAGCTTTGATTAATAATTTAGCTCCTGTAATATTTTTTCCATCCCATGGTTCAAATGGTTCTAACAATTGTAAACGTTCTGAACTACTACTCACAGAAACTACAACACCTGATCCGTCTTCAGCTGGCGCTTGAAATCCAGGATCTTCAGCGTCAAATCCTCTAGGAGGCAACTCATTTCCAGTGGGAGCTTCTAAACGAACTTCCTCACCATCTTCATTAATTAAAGTATCAGTTAAAGGATTGAATCCTAAATCTCCAGCAATAGCTAAAGCAGTTACAAGTTCAGGCGAACCTACAAAAGCTAAAGTATTTGGGTTACCATCAGCACGTTTTGAGAAGTTACGGTTGAACGAATGCACGATTGTATTGCGTTCTTCTTTTTCAGCTCCATCTCTATCCCACATTCCAATACATGGTCCACATGCATTTGCAAAAACTGTAGCTCCCATTTTATCAAAAATATCGATAAATCCGTCACGTTCTATTGTATATCGTACAACTTCTGAACCGGGTGTAATTGTAAACTGAGACTTTATTTTTAGTTTTTTGTCAGTAACTTGTTTAGCAATTGACGATGCTCGTGCAATATCTTCGTAAGAAGAGTTTGTACAAGAACCTATTAAAGCTACTTCAATTTTTAACGGCCAATTATTTTTAATTGCCTCCTCTTTCATTTTTGAAATAGGAGTTGCTAAATCTGGAGTATATGGCCCGTTTAAATGTGGCTCTAATTCATCTAAATTGATTTCGATCACTTGATCAAAATACATTTCTGGATTTGCGTACACTTCATCATCACCTGTTAAATATGGCGCAATCTTATCTGCTTCATCAGCAACATCAACTCTATTTGTAGATCTTAAATAACGTCCCATCGAAGCGTCATAACCAAATGTAGAAGTTGTAGCACCAATTTCGGCACCCATATTACAAATTGTTCCTTTACCTGTACATGACATAGAAGTCGCTCCTTCGCCAAAATATTCGACGATAGCGCCAGTTCCACCTTTCACAGTTAAAATTCCTGCAACTTTAAGAATAACATCTTTCGGAGCTGTCCATCCAGAAAGTTTTCCAGTTAATTTAACTCCAATTAATTTTGGAAATTTTAATTCCCACGCCATTCCAGACATGACATCAACGGCATCAGCTCCACCAACACCGATAGCTACCATCCCTAAACCACCTGCATTTACAGTATGTGAATCAGTTCCAATCATCATTCCTCCCGGAAATGCATAATTTTCCAGCACTACTTGGTGAATAATTCCTGCTCCTGGTTTCCAGAAACCGATACCATATTTATTAGACACAGAAGATAAAAATTCAAAGACTTCATTACTCTGCGTTTTGGCTCTAGCCAAATCTGTTACCGCATCTACTTTTGCCTGAATCAAGTGATCACAGTGAACAGTCGTAGGAACAGCAACCTTAGATTTACCAGCATGCATAAATTGCAACAAAGCCATTTGGGCTGTTGCATCTTGACAAGCTACTCTATCGGGTGCAAAGTCAACATAATCAGCACCTCTAGTAAATGCTTGAGTCGGCGTGCCTTCCCATAAGTGATTGTATAAAATCTTTTCTGTTAAAGTAAGTGGGCGACCAACTATCTCACGTGCTTTGTCAACACGAGTTGTCATATTGGCGTACACTTTTTTAATCATTTCTATATCAAATGCCATAATATTAAATAAGTTATGTGTATAATTCCTTTTGAAAACACAAGGTACAAAAAATAGAGTAAATATTAAAAAAAAAGCCCGAGTATATCACTCGAGCTTTTAAAATATGATTGATTAATCTATCTCATTATTTATTGACTAATAATTTATGAGATGGTGCAAACTGCGTAAGATTAATCCCTTTTACAGCCGCTTTATATTCGTCCATTGTAGGTGTTCTACCTAATATTGTTGATAAAACTACTACCGGAGTTGAAGAAAGTAACGATTCCCCTTTTTTCCCTTCAGCATCTTCAACTACTCTTCCTTGGAAAAGACGCGTAGAAGTAGCCATTACGGTATCCCCTTTTGCTGCCTTTTCTTGATTCCCCATACATAGGTTACATCCAGGACGCTCAAGATACAGTATGTTTTCATATCCAGTTCTTGCCTCACCTTTTGGAGCATTATCATCAAATTCAAAACCAGAATACTTTTGAAGTACTTCCCAATCTCCTTCTGCTTTTAATTCATCAACGATATTATATGTTGGCGGAGCCACTACTAGCGGAGCTTTAAACTCAACTTTACCATATTGCTCATCAATATTTTTAAGCATTTGAGAAAGAATTTTTAAATCGCCTTTGTGGACCATACATGATCCAACAAATCCAAGGTCAACTTGTTTAACACCTCCATAAAAAGAAAGCGGTCTAATGGTATCGTGTGTGTAACGTTTTGACACGTCAGCATTATTTACATCGGGATCAGCAATCATCGGCTCTGCAATAATATCCAAATCAATAACAACTTCAGCATAATACTTAGCATTTGCATCCGGCGTTAAAGCGGGTTTCTCACATGATTTAATTTCAGCAATTCTCTTATCTGCTTTGTTTATTAATCCTTGAAGTACTTGTTTGTGATTGTCCATGCCTTTATCAATCATAATTTGGATTCTGCCTTTTGCAATCTCCAATGATTCGATTAAAGTATCATCCTCAGAAATACAGATAGAAGCTTTCGCTTTCATTTCTGCAGTCCAATCTGTAAAAGTAAACGCTTGGTCAGCAGTTAATGTTCCGATGTGAACTTCGATAATTCTACCTTGGAAAACATTCTCTCCACCAAATTGCTGAAGCATTTGAGATTGAGTAGCGTGAACTACATCACGGAAATCCATATAGGTTTTCATATCTCCTTTGAAAGTCACCTTAACGGATTCTGGAATAGGCATTGAAGCTTCACCAGTAGCGAGTGCTAGCGCTACTGTACCTGAATCAGCACCAAAAGCAACTCCTTTTGACATTCTTGTATGAGAATCACCACCGATAATAATAGCCCACTCATCAATAGTAATGTCATTTAATACTTTGTGAATTACATCGGTCATTGCATGATAAACACCTTTAGGATCACGGGCAGTGATCAATCCAAAGTCGTTCATAAACTTCATTAATCTAGGAATATTTGCTTTTGATTTGCTATCCCAAACCGACGCAGTATGGCAACCTGATTGATAAGCTCCATCCACGATTGGTGAGATAACAGTTGCAGCCATCGACTCTAATTCCTGAGAAGTCATTAAACCAGTCGTGTCTTGTGAACCAACTATATTTACCTCAACCCGAACATCAGAACCTGCATGTAAAACTTTTCCAGCAGTTATTCCAACAGCGTTTCTATTAAATATTTTTTCAACAGCAGTAAGACCTTGTCCTTCTACTGTAACTTCTCTTGAAGGCGCATAAACAGGAACTGCTTCGATATCTAATGTACTACATGCAAATGTTTGAAGTTTTTTTCCAAAGACAATAGCGTAAGATCCACCAGCTTTGATAAATTCCATTTTTTGCGGAGTAAATGCTTTAGAAATATCAATTAATTCTTGCTCTCCGTTATATAATTTCTTTGTCTTTGTATTTATTGTAAGTACCGTGCCCGTTGCAACAGAATATACTTCTTCTAGAATAGGATCACCGCTTTCATTACGAATAGGGTCTCCATTTTGATCTAATGTCTTAACCCAGTTTTGAAGATCAAGCCCAATACCTCCTGTAACATCAACAGTAGTAAGGAAAATTGGAGAAATACCATTAGTACCAGCAACTATCGGTGCTATATTAATAAAGGGAACATAAGGACTTGCTTTTTTACCTGTCCATAATGCTACGTTATTTACACCAGACATTCTAGATGAACCAACACCCATAGTCCCTTTTTCAGCAATCAACATTACACTTTTATCAGGATGTTGAATTTGTAGCGCTTGAATTTCGTTTTGTGCCTCTGGAGAAATTAAACATTTACCATGAAGTTCACGGTCTGAGCGAGAATGCGCTTGATTACCTGGAGAAAGTAAATCAGTTGAAATATCTCCCTCACCAGCAATATAAGTCACCACTTTTATTTCTTCTACTACTTCAGGAAGTTTTGTGAAAAATTCTGCTTTTGCGTAGCTCTCTAAAATTTCTTTTACAATTACATTACCGTCTTTAAAAGCCTCTTTCAAACGATCTGTATCCGCGTCATATAAAAAAACTTGTGTTTTAAGGACAGCAGCAGCCTCTTTTGCAACAGCAACATCATTCCCTAAAGCTAAGTCAAGCAAAACTTCAATAGAGGGTCCACCTTTCATATGAGACAATAACTCAAAAGCAAAAGCATTGCTGATTTCTTTTACATCAGAAGCAGCAGTAATAATTTCTTTTAAAAAGACTGCTTTAACAGCAGCAGCAGGCGTAGTTCCAGGAACGACATTGTAGATAAAGAAATTCAAAGACTCCTCTCTATGTACATTATTTACATCTTTAATTTGTGTAATAATTTCACTTAGTAATTCAGCACTATCAATAGGTTTAGGATGAAGGCCTTGTAATTTACGGTCTTCAATTTCTTTAAGATAATCGTTATAAATACTCATATTAGAATTCTTTTTCAATGTTAAAAGGCACATTACTTTGATCATCTCAAAATACAGAACCGAAAATATTTAGGTGTTTTTTATTTTTTTGATGCGCAAATTTAGTTATTTCGGTTGAAATTAAAAAGAATTTAATAAAACAACGCTTTCGAAATATTATTATTATAAATAAACGAATTACATCACATTAAAATGCGGAAATAGCAAAATTTAATTGATTTTTTAAAAAATTCACAGTATTACTTTTAATTCTTTACAATACATAAATTTTTGTATGAATCGCTTTGATCCTGGCAAACAATTAGGTGCGTTATGAATGTGGAATTAGAGCAACTTCGTTATTATCATTTCTTCAGTGATTCCCTCAGCGTCGGCTTTATAATTTTTAATAATTCGATGACGCAAAATACCAATTGCTACTGCTTTTACATCTTCGATATCTGGAGAAAATTTGCCGTTAAATGCAGCATTCGCTTTAGCTGCCAATATTAAGTTTTGAGATGCTCTTGGACCTGCTCCCCAATCTAAATAGTTTTTAATAAACTCATTCGATAATGCATTGTCAGGTCTTGTTTTACTCACTAATGACACCGCGTACTCAATTACATTATCTGCAACTGGTATTCTTCGAATTAGATGTTGGAAATCAATAATTTCTTGAGCAGTAAATAAGGGATTAATGGTGCTTTTGATATCAGAAGTAGTTCTCTTTACTACTAATACTTCCTCTTCAAAAGAAGGATATTCTAGCTTGATGGCAAACATAAATCGGTCTAATTGGGCCTCAGGCAATGGATATGTTCCTTCTTGCTCAATTGGGTTTTGAGTAGCTAAAACAAAATAAGGTAACGCTAATTTATAATTTACTCCAGCAATGGTAACCGACCGTTCCTGCATAGCTTCTAATAATGCAGCCTGAGTTTTTGGAGGTGTTCTATTAATCTCGTCTGCTAGAACAATATTAGAGAATATTGGACCTTTTATAAATTTAAAATTCCGGCTTTCATCTAGAATTTCGCTTCCTAGAATATCTGACGGCATTAAATCTGGAGTAAACTGGATTCGCTTAAAGTCAAGTCCTAAAGCCTGAGCGAGCGTATTCACCATCAATGTTTTGGCTAATCCGGGAACACCAACTAATAAAGCGTGACCTCCTGAGAAAATACAAAGTAAAATCTGATCAACTACAGAATCCTGTCCCACAATGATTTTAGCGATCTCTTTTTTTAACTCTTCTCTCTTTTGAACTAGGTTTTGTATTGCTGCTACGTCTGACATTTATAAGGTATTTAAAATTAAAAAGAGTTAGCATTATGAAATCATAAAACTAACTCTTTTTATTTATTTAACGAAAACTTTTTTAGAAGTTAAAGACTGCTAAAAGCACTATGAAACATTACTTTTTTAGCCAATTATTAGTGAAATCACAATCTCTATATTCACCAATAATTTTAATATACGTTTCTTTTATTTTTTCATCAAACCATTTACCAATAGCTGTGATTTGCTTACTCTTTAAAGCTAAATCTTTAATTTTAATGTAATCTTTAGCGTAGTCAGCAGCGTGCTCATCAATTCTATTCGTTACAGTAACTAGTTTGAATTTCTTTTTACCTTCTTCACCTTGATCTAAAATAGGCTCTGAAATTTGATTTGTTTTCAAGTTAGATACTTGACTGTAAAAAGCAGGATCCATTTTTGTCAATTCGAAACGAGTATCTTGCGTTTTTGGATTAATTAACGCTCCACCGTTTGCTCTTGTTTCTTTCTCATCAGATAATGTTCTTGCCGCTTCTGCGAAAGTAATTTCTTTATCTTCAATTCTTTTCTTAATCAAAGTAATTTTTTCTTTAGCTTCAGTCAATGCTTCGTCAGTGACAGTCGGCGCTAATAAAATATGTCTTAATTCTACTTCTTGTCCTTTAATTTTTTCGACATAAATAATATGAAATCCAAAATCAGTTTCAAAAGGAGCTGATATTTCACCTTCCGCTAAACTAAAAGCAACGTCCTTAAATTCTTTGACAAAAGGCGTTTTACGATTCATTTTATAAAAACCTCCAGTTGATCTTGAACCAGGATCTTGAGAATACAAAACAGCTTTAGTAGAAAAACTTGAACCTTCTTCTATTTCCTTTTTAAAACCATTCAAGCGATCAATCACTTTTTGTTTGTCCTCCGCTGAAACTTTTGGAGTAATAACAATTTGTGCCACTTCTAATTCAACACCAAAAAACGGTAAATCACTTTTCGGAATTGTTTTGAAATAATTGCGAACTTCTTCTGGAGTAATTTCAACAGCGTCAACTATTTTCTTTTGCATTTCTGAGGTCAGTTTTCCTTCCTTTAAAATGTCTGAAAAATAACTTCTAAATTCTTCTTCCGAATCTTTTTTATAATACTGAATTACTTTTTCTAATGAACCGATTTGGTCAACCATGTAAGTAAGACGCTCTTCCATCATTCCTTTAACTTCAGAATCTGTAACAACGATACTATCCTGAATAGCTTGATGAGCATATAACTTATCTTCTAATAATTTTCCAAGCATTTGACATCTAGTAATATCTTTTACAGTTCCACCTTGAGCAGAAATTTCTAAAAATGACTTGTCAATATCAGAATCTAAAATAATATAATCTCCAACTGTTGCAATTACTCCGTCAATTTTAAGTTTTCCTGTAGATTTTTTTTGAACTACGGTTTTTGTAATAACAGAATCTTTGATAATTTCCTGAGCACTTGCTATAAAACCTGTGAAAAGTAAAAATATAAAAGTCAGGGCTAACCTATTATTAATAGATTTAAATTGTAATGTATTTATTGACATTGGTATAATTAGTATTAAATGTAAACATGGTTATTATTAGCTTTCCAAATTTGCGCAAAAACCAAAATAATTTTGGCAAATATACACTTTTAAGAATCAAGTACACGAAGAGCCTTTATGCTCGCAATGAACTGATATTCTATAAATTTAAAACGAACAAAAATAGTAATTCCATTATATAATACAAGTTTAAGAACTAGTATTAACAAAAAATTATCGTGAGTCATTTCTAAATAATTCTTTATATAAATTCCTAAAAATTTACAGCTGATTTGACTTTTAAATTTTGTAGGTCAAATAGTTAACTTAAAGGTTTTAAACTTTATAATTAAAAATTAATTTAATTCGGATTGTTCTATCAAAGAGAAAGTTAAATCTTAGTTCAAATTTTAAAACACAACACTACAAAATGAAATCAGCTCTGACTTACAAATCGCAAATAACAGTTAGTAACGGATAAAGCTAACCATGTAAGGGTTTTGAAAGCAGACCGCTATAATTAAGGTATACTATTTTTTCAATTGGCATTTATAAATAGTACTTTTGCACCCTATTTATACAAATATGAGCTTTTTAGAAGAAATACAACGCAGAAGAACTTTCGGAATTATCTCGCATCCTGATGCAGGAAAAACTACACTTACTGAGAAGTTACTACTTTTTGGTGGTGCCATTCAAGAAGCAGGTGCCGTGAAGAATAATAAAATTAAAAAAGGTGCTACGAGTGACTTTATGGAAATCGAGCGCCAAAGAGGAATTTCGGTTTCTACCTCTGTCTTAGCATTTAATTACAAGAATAACAAAATTAATATTTTAGATACTCCTGGGCATAAAGATTTTGCCGAAGATACTTTTAGAACTTTAACCGCTGTTGATAGTGTAATTGTTGTTATTGACGTAGCAAAAGGTGTTGAAGAACAAACAGAAAAATTAGTTGCTGTTTGTAGAATGCGCAAAATTCCAATCATTGTTTTTATTAACAAATTAGACCGAGAAGGAAAAGACGCTTTTGACTTGATGGACGAAGTTGAACAAAAGCTAGGACTTAGAGTTACTCCTTTAAGTTTCCCAATAGGAATGGGTTATGACTTTAAAGGAATTTATAATCTTTGGGAGCAAAACATTAATCTTTTTAGCGGAGATAGTAGAAAAAATATTGAAGAAACAATAGCTTTTTCAGATATTAAAAGCTCCGAATTAGAGAAAATTATTGGTCAAAAACCAGCCGACACATTACGCGAAGAAATAGAGCTGATCGATGAAGTATATCCGAAGTTTGATCGCCAAGAATATTTAGACGGGAAATTACAACCCGTATTTTTTGGTTCAGCTCTTAATAATTTTGGAGTACGAGAATTGCTAGATTGTTTCGTTCAAATAGCTCCATCACCTAGAGCAAAAGAATCTGAAACGAGATTAGTAGATCCAAAGGAAGAAAAAATGACAGGATTTGTATTTAAAATCCACGCTAATATGGATCCTAAACATAGAGACCGTTTAGCATTTATA
The DNA here is from genome assembly GCF_039123485.1 of Flavobacterium sp. PL12. Lineage (NCBI taxonomy): Bacteria > Pseudomonadati > Bacteroidota > Flavobacteriia > Flavobacteriales > Flavobacteriaceae > Flavobacterium > Flavobacterium sp. PL12. The sequence continues at coordinate 181,069 of NZ_JBANDI010000002.1, read as the reverse complement.
AAAATTGTTTCTGGAACATTTGAAAGAAATAAACCTTATTACCACGTTCGCCAAAAGAAAAATTTAAAGTTCTCTAGTCCAAATGCTTTCTTTGCGGAAAAGAAAGAGATTGTAGACATATCGTATCCAGGAGATATTGTAGGATTACACGATACAGGAAACTTTAAAATTGGTGATACATTAACTGAGGGAGAGATAATGAGTTTTAAAGGAATTCCGAGCTTCTCACCAGAACATTTCCGTTACATAAACAATGCTGATCCAATGAAAGCAAAACAATTGGACAAAGGTGTTGACCAGTTAATGGATGAAGGTGTTGCTCAGTTATTTACGTTAGAAATGAATAATAGGAAAATTATTGGAACCGTAGGAGCACTTCAATATGAGGTTATACAATACCGTTTAGAGCATGAATACGGAGCAAAATGCACTTATGAAAACTTCCCTGTTCATAAAGCCTGTTGGGTAAAACCTAACGATCTTAAAAGCGATGAATTCAAAGAATTTAGACGTATTAAGCAAAAATATTTGGCTCACGATAAATATGGACAGTTAGTATTTCTAGCCGACTCTGATTTTACGATCCAAATGACACAAAATAAATATCCGAATGTAAAACTGTTCTTTACATCTGAATTTGAATAGTACCTATTTAAGAACATTATTGTGAATGATACAATTCGAAATAAAAAAAAACGCTAATTTAATAAATTAGCGTTTTTTTATGTTTGTATCGAAAGCTTTTTAAGCAATCATCGTATCTAAATCTACTGCCTTTTTCAAAAAAGCTTTGATTAATAAACGATTTGGTGCCATACCAGATGTTATGACTTGTTTTTTAGTGTTTGTTCCCTCAACTGATATTGTGCTATTTGGATCTTGTTTTGTACCCATGAACCATAAAACAAAATTCACACTGTTAGAAGTTGAAACTGCTGAAGTAGATTGTGTTTTTACACTTGAACTATTTTCTATATCATTGTCAACTGCGATATCATTGCTAGTTTGTGCAAAAGCAGAAGTATTTGTCAACAATAAAAAAACAAACAACAGAAGACCGTATACGACACTTTTTTTATTTGTTTTTAAAGAAATATATTTCATAGTAAGCTTTTTATCTATCAGAGATATAATTTATACCCCATTTCAAGTGCGAAAGTATATCATATGTAAATTAGTAAAAAATATTTCCGACAAAGCACCATTATACTCGTTGAAGCACCAAATTAGGGCTGAATTTTGAAGTTATATGCCAACATTCAAACGTTATCAATAAGTAAACAAATCAATCTATTTTAAAGGAAGTAAAATAATCTGAAAAGATTACTGGCTTTTAAAGTAGAGAGCTAATAAAGTCATTTCTTTAAAATACTCAATTTTTTGCCATATTTTGAATAGTACAAAAGATCATAATACTACTTCCACGATCATTTTGGAATCTAAAATATAAACTAATTAGAAAAAGTCATAAAAAAAGGCTTTCACTGTAGTGAAAGCCTTTTTGAAATATTATGCTTGTCCCGCAGGACCAAAGTTCAGCGGTATCGGTGCTTGCTCCGTGTCTTTTATTTCGCCATGTGCGACTTCAAAACGGTGGATATTTTCACCTATTGCCTTTAATAATCTTTTAGCGTGTTGTGGAGTCAAGACAATTCTTGATTTCACCTTCGCTTTAGGAATACCTGGCATAATACTAACAAAATCTAAAACAAACTCTGATGATGAGTGATTGATAATAGCTAAATTAGAATAAATTCCTTCAGCTGTTTTTTCATCTAACTCAATATTAATTTGCTCTTGTTGTGGATTAGAGTTACTCATATCTTAGTAAATATATTCCTCTTTGTTAGCCATCATATCATTGTAATCTTCTTTCGAACCTACAATTGTATTATCATATTCTCTCATACCAGTTCCGGCTGGGATTCTATGTCCTACAATAACGTTTTCTTTCAATCCTTCTAAGTAATCGATTTTACCTGCAACTGCAGCTTCATTCAATACTTTAGTAGTTTCCTGGAACGACGCAGCAGAGATAAATGATTTAGTTTGAAGAGATGCTCTTGTAATACCTTGTAAAACTGGTGTTGCTGTTGCAGTAACAACATCACGAGCTACAACAAGATTTTTATCTGTACGTTTTAGTAAAGAGTTTTCATCACGCAACTCACGAGGCGTAATTATTTGTCCTTCTTTCAGCGCACCAGAATCTCCTGCATCTTCAACCACCTTCATACCATATAATTTATCATTTTGAACGATAAAGTCTTTAGTGTGAATCAATTGATCTTCTAAGAATAAAGTATCACCTGGATCTTGAACTCTTACTTTACGCATCATTTGACGTATTACTACTTCAAAGTGCTTATCGTTAATTTTCACCCCTTGTAAACGGTATACTTCTTGAATTTCATTAACCAAATACTGTTGAACAGCTGCTGGTCCTTGAATTCTTAAAATATCATCTGGAGTGATTGCTCCATCAGATAAAGGAACACCTGCTCTTACAAAGTCATTTTCTTGAACAAGAATCTGGCTCGATAATTTAACCAAGTATTTTCTAATATCTCCGAATTTAGATTCGATAACAACTTCACGGTTTCCTCTTTTGATTTTTCCAAAAGAAACAACACCATCAATCTCAGAAACTACAGCTGGATTAGAAGGATTACGAGCCTCTAACAACTCAGTAATTCTTGGTAAACCTCCAGTAATATCTCCTGATTTAGAAGAACGACGTGGAATTTTAACTAATACTTTACCTGCTTTAATTTTCTCACCATTGTCAACCATCAAGTGGGCTCCAACTGGTAAGTTATAAGAACGAATCAATTCATTGTCTTTACCGTAAACCAATAAAGTTGGAATTAATTTGCTAGCTCTAGATTCAGAAATTACTTTTTCTTGGAAACCAGTTTGCTCATCAATTTCAACCATGAATGATTGACCTTGCTCTAAATCTTCGTAAGCAATTTTACCAGTAAACTCAGAAACGATAACTCCATTATAAGGATCCCATTTACAGATTACATCTCCTTTTGCTACTGACTGACCGTCTTTCACAAAAATACTTGAACCGTAAGGAATATTATTAGTACTTAATAAAATACCAGTTTTTTCGTCAACTAATTTCAATTCTGTAGAACGAGAAACTACAATATCAACTGAGTTACCTTCACTGTCTTCACCTTTAACCGTTTTCAAATCTTCGAGTTCAAGTTTACCAGCAAATTTAACAACGATACTAGATTCTTCAGAAATTCCACCCGCTACCCCACCAACGTGGAATGTACGTAATGTCAACTGTGTTCCAGGCTCTCCAATAGATTGTGCAGCAATTACACCAACTGCTTCACCTCTTTGAGTCATTTTACCAGTAGCTAAGTTACGACCGTAACATTTAGCACAGATACCTTTCAACGCCTCACAAGTTAATGGTGAACGAACTTCAACTTTCTCGATTGGAGCAGCGTCAATTGCTTTCATTATAACTTCTGTGATTTGCTCACCTGAACGAATCAAGATTTCATTATTCAAAGGATTAACTAAATCTTGTAATACTACACGACCTAATATTCTTTCTCCTAATGTTTCAACTATTTCCTCATTTTTCTTCAATGCTGAAACTTCAACACCTCTAAGCGTACCACAATCATCGATATTAACAATAACATCTTGCGATACATCATGCAATCTACGAGTCAAGTAACCAGCATCCGCTGTTTTCAAGGCCGTATCCGCAAGCCCTTTACGAGCACCGTGAGTAGAAATAAAGTACTCAAGAATCGAAAGACCTTCCTTAAAGTTAGAAAGAATTGGATTTTCAATAATTTCACCACCACCAGCAGTCGATTTTTTAGGCTTAGCCATCAAACCACGCATACCAGTTAACTGACGAATTTGTTCTTTAGATCCCCTTGCTCCAGAATCAAGCATCATATACACCGAGTTGAAACCTTGTTGGTCCTCTCTAATGTTTTTCATTGCTAGCTCTGTAAGCTGAGCATTCGCTGAAGTCCATACATCAATAACTTGGTTGTAACGTTCGTTATTTGTAATAAGACCCATATTATAATTCATAGAAATACCTTGAACTTGTTCTCTGGCATCTGCTATTAATTTTGGTTTTTGTTCTGGAATTCTAATGTCTCCAAGTGAGAATGACAAACCACCTTTAAAGGCAAATTTGTAACCCATGTCTTTCATGTTATCCAAGAAAGCTGCAGTTGTAGGTACATCAGTAGAACTTAAAACGTGACCAATAATATCTCTAAGGTTTTTCTTAGTCAATACATCATTGATATATCCTGCTGCTTCTGGTACTACTTCATTAAATAATACACGACCAGCAGTTGTTTGAATGATTTGGTAAACTAATTCACCTGCTTCATTAAAATGCTTAGCTCTAATTTTGATAGAAGCATTCAATTCTAATCTTCCTTCATTCAAAGCAATATTTACTTCTTCAGCAGAATAGAAAGTGATTCCTTCACCTAAAATTTTCTTTTCAGGAGTTGACAAACGTTCTTTGGTCATATAATAAAGACCCAAAACCATATCCTGGGAAGGTACTGTTATAGGCGCTCCATTTGCAGGATTCAAGATATTATGAGAACCCAACATTAAAAGTTGCGCTTCCAAAATAGCTTCTGGTCCTAACGGTAAGTGAACTGCCATTTGATCCCCATCAAAATCCGCATTAAATGCAGTACAAACTAAAGGGTGCAATTGGATTGCTTTTCCTTCAATTAATTTTGGTTGGAATGCTTGGATACCTAATCTGTGCAAAGTAGGAGCACGGTTTAGTAATATTGGGTGACCTTTAATTACATTTTCAAGGATATCCCAAACTACTGGCTCTTTCTTATCTATTATTTTTTTAGCTGATTTTACAGTTTTTACAATTCCTCTTTCTATCAATTTACGGATAACGAAAGGTTTGTATAATTCTGCTGCCATATCTTTAGGGATACCACACTCAGATAATTTTAATTCAGGTCCAACAACAATTACCGAACGAGCAGAATAATCCACACGTTTTCCAAGTAAGTTTTGACGGAAACGTCCTTGCTTACCTTTAAGGGAATCAGATAATGATTTTAATGGTCTGTTTGATTCTGTTTTAACTGCAGATGCTTTACGTGTATTATCGAAAAGTGAATCTACAGATTCTTGCAACATACGTTTCTCATTTCTCAAGATAACTTCTGGAGCTTTAATCTCCATTAATCTTTTCAAACGGTTGTTACGTATAATTACACGACGATATAAGTCATTTAAATCTGAAGTTGCAAAACGACCTCCATCAAGTGGCACAAGAGGACGTAATTCTGGTGGAATAACTGGAACGACTTTCATAATCATCCATTCTGGGCGATTCTCACGGTTCAAGTTAGACTCACGGAAAGATTCAACTACTTGTAATCTTTTTAAAGCTTCAGTTTTACGTTGTTTTGACGTTTCATTGTTTGCATTATGTCTCAATTGGTAAGACAACTGATCTAAATCAATTCTAGCCAATAAGTCCATAATACACTCTGCTCCCATTTTGGCAACAAATTTATTTGGATCAAAATCATCCAAATATTGGTTGTCTGCAGGAAGAGTGTCAAGAATGTTCAAATATTCTTCTTCTGTAAGGAAGTCTAATCTTTGAACTGATTCACCTTCTGCATTTTTAGCAATACCTGCTTGAATTACTACATATCTTTCGTAGTAAATAATCATGTCTAATTTCTTAGATGGAAGACCAAGGATATAACCAATTTTGTTTGGAAGAGAACGGAAATACCAGATATGAGCAATTGGCACAACAAGGTTGATGTGACCTACTCTATCTCTACGTACTTTTTTCTCAGTTACTTCAACACCACAACGGTCACAAATGATTCCTTTGTAGCGAATTCTTTTATATTTTCCACAAGCACATTCAAAATCTTTTACTGGTCCGAAAATACGTTCGCAGAAAAGACCATCACGTTCCGGTTTGTGAGTTCTATAGTTGATAGTTTCTGGTTTTAAAACCTCACCTCTAGATTCTTTTAAAATAGATTCTGGAGAAGCTAATCCTATCGAAATTTTACTGAATCTTTTTACCGGATTCTTGTCTTTATTATTGTTATTTCTATTATTGATCATAGTTTTTACTATTGATTTATTTGCAATTAAAAAATTGATTTTTATTATAATCGAAAGTTTGAAAATTGAAAGTAAAAATTCAAGAATGACTTTAAACCTTCATAAAATCGCGCTTTTAGACTATTAAAACACCTCGAGTTACTTCTCTAAACTCCAAACTAATTTGAAGCGCTAATTATAAAAATTTAATTTCTATAAAAAATCGGAACGGTTTACGGGTATAAATCTCGAAAACTAATTAAAACAAGTGTTCAGTGTTCAGTATTTAGCGGTCAATTAATAACTGAAAACTAAAAACAGAACACTGAATACTTAAAATTTATTCTTCTAAACGAATATCAAGTCCAAGACCTTTCAATTCGTGCATCAATACATTGAATGATTCTGGTAAACCTGGTTCTGGCATTGACTCTCCCTTAACGATAGCTTCGTAAGTTTTAGCTCTACCAATAACGTCATCCGATTTAACAGTTAAGATTTCACGTAAAGTACTTGACGCTCCATAAGCTTCAAGTGCCCAAACTTCCATCTCTCCAAAACGTTGACCTCCAAATTGTGCTTTACCTCCAAGTGGTTGTTGCGTAATCAAAGAGTAAGGTCCGATAGAACGGGCGTGCATCTTATCATCAACCATATGTCCAAGTTTCAACATGTAGATAACTCCAACTGTTGCTGCTTGGTGGAAACGTTCTCCAGTACCACCGTCATAAAGGTAAGTATGTCCAAAACGTGGTATTCCAGCTTCGTCAGTCAATTCATTAATTTGGTCTAAAGAAGCACCATCAAAAATTGGAGTAGCAAATTTTCTACCCAAGTTCTGTCCAGCCCAACCTAATACCGTTTCATAAATTTGACCAATATTCATACGTGAAGGTACCCCAAGTGGGTTCAACACAATATCAACTGGCGTTCCATCTTCAAGGAAAGGCATATCTTCATGACGAACAATACGAGCAACAATACCTTTGTTACCGTGACGTCCTGCCATTTTATCCCCAACTTTCAACTTACGTTTTTTGGCAATATAAACTTTAGCAAGTTTCAAAATTCCAGCTGGTAATTCATCACCAACAGTAATTGTGAATTTCTCTCTACGTAATGCACCTTGTAAATCGTTCAATTTAATTTTATAGTTATGAATTAAATCATTAACCATTTTGTTAGTTGCATCATCAGCAACCCATTGACCTTTACTTAAGTGAGCAAAATCTTCAACTGCATAAAGCATTTTTTGAGTATATTTTTTACCTTTTGGTAAAACTTCTTCACCCAAATCATTCATTACACCTTGAGAGGTTTTACCGTTCACAATTACGAAAAGCTTCTCTACTAATTTGTCTTTTAATTCAACAAATTTAGTTTCAAATTCCATTTCTAAAGCGCCCAAAGCATCTTTATCTTGTGTACGTTTACGTTTATCTTTTACTGCTCTTGCGAACAATTTTTTGTCTAAAACAACACCATGTAAAGAAGGAGAAGCTTTTAATGAAGCATCTTTTACATCACCTGCTTTGTCCCCGAAGATTGCACGAAGCAATTTCTCTTCAGGAGTAGGGTCTGATTCTCCTTTTGGAGTAATTTTTCCGATAAGAATGTCGCCAGGTTTAACCTCTGCTCCAATTCTAATCATACCATTTTCATCTAAATCTTTAGTAGCTTCTTCAGAAACGTTCGGTATATCGTTCGTTAATTCTTCGTTACCTAATTTAGTATCTCTCACTTCTAATGAATAATCATCAACGTGAATAGAGGTGAAAATATCGTCACGAACTACTTTCTCAGAAATTACAATTGCATCCTCAAAGTTGTATCCTTTCCATGGCATAAATGCCACTTTCAAGTTACGACCTAAAGCCAATTCACCATTTTGAGTAGCATATCCTTCAGATAATACTTGACCAAGAACCACTCTATCCCCTTTTCTTACGATCGGTTTAAGGTTGATACTTGTTCCTTGATTGGTTTTTCTAAATTTAATTAGATTGTATGTTTTCTCATCAGATTCAAAACTAACCATTCTTTCTTCCTCAGTACGGTCGTATTTGATAGTTATGATATTAGCATCAACATATTCAATAACTCCATCTCCTTCAGCATTTATCAATACTCTAGAATCAGAAGCAACTTGACGCTCTAAACCAGTTCCAACGATTGGCGCTTCAGGACGAATTAATGGTACGGCCTGACGCATCATGTTAGATCCCATCAAGGCTCTATTCGCATCATCATGTTCCAAGAAAGGAATTAACGAAGCTGAGATAGAAGCAATTTGATTTGGAGCTACATCGGTATAATCAACTCTTGTAGGCTCAATTACAGGGAAATCTCCTTCTTGACGTGCAATTACGTCTTCAGATGTAATTTTTCCTGTAGCGTCCATAGGAATATTTGCCTGAGCAATCATCATTCCTTCTTCTTCTTCTGCGCTTAAGTAAATTGGAGTAGACTCTAAATCTACAGTTCCATTAGTTACTTTACGGTAAGGTGTTTCAATGAAACCCATTCCGTTTACTTTAGCATAAACACCAAGAGATGAAATCAAACCAATGTTTGGTCCCTCTGGAGTTTCAATTGGACATAAACGTCCGTAATGCGTATAGTGAACGTCACGTACCTCAAATCCAGCTCTTTCTCTAGAAAGTCCACCTGGTCCTAGTGCAGATAATCTTCTCTTGTGCGTAATCTCAGCAAGTGGATTCGTTTGATCCATAAACTGTGACAACTGGTTTGTACCAAAGAAAGAGTTGATAACTGATGATAATGTTTTAGCATTAATCAAATCAATTGGTGTAAACACCTCGTTATCTCTAACGTTCATTCTCTCACGAATAGTTCTAGCCATACGAGCCAAACCAACACCGAATTGTTGAGACAATTGTTCTCCAACTGTTCTAACACGACGGTTTGATAAGTGATCAATATCATCAATCTCTGCTTTAGAGTTGATTAATTCGATCAAATATTTTACGATAGTTATGATATCTTCTTTGGTCAAGACTTGCTTTTCCATTGGAGTATCTAAACCTAATTTTTTATTTATTCTATAACGACCAACTTCACCTAAGTTATAACGTTGATCAGAAAAGAATAATTTATCTATAATACCACGAGCAGTTTCTTCATCAGGCGGTTCTGCGTTACGCAATTGTCTGTAGATATGCTCAACAGCTTCTTTTTCAGAGTTTGTTGGATCTTTTTGTAACGTATTATGGATAATAGCGTAATCACCTTGATTAGCATCTTCCTTATGTAACAAAATAGATTTAACGTTAGAATCAATGATTTCTTCAACATTATCTTTGTCGATAATTGTATCTCTATCAAGGATTATTTCGTTACGTTCGATAGAAACTACCTCACCAGTATCTTCATCTACGAAATCCTCATGCCATGTATTCAATACACGTGCAGCTAATTTTCTACCGATATATTTTTTAAGACCTGTTTTAGATACTTTAATTTCCTCAGCAAGGTCAAAAATTTCAAGGATATCCTTGTCTCTTTCGAAACCGATTGCACGGAATAAAGTAGTTACAGGTAGTTTTTTCTTTCTATCAATATAAGCATACATTACGCTGTTTATATCAGTAGAAAATTCTATCCAAGAACCTTTAAAAGGAATTACCCTAGCAGAATACAGTTTTGTTCCATTTGCGTGGAATGATTGACCAAAGAAAACACCAGGAGATCTGTGTAATTGAGAAACAACTACACGTTCAGCACCGTTGATAACAAAAGTACCACTTGGCGTCATGTAAGGAATTGTACCAAGATATACATCTTGAACAATTGTTTCAAAATCCTCATGTTCTGGATCTGTACAATATAGTTTCAACCTTGCTTTTAAAGGTACACTGTAAGTAAGACCTCTCTCAATACATTCTTGAATGGTGTAACGTGGTGGATCTACAAAATAATCAAGGAATTCCAATACAAAGTTATTTCTTGTATCTGTAATTGGGAAGTTTTCCATGAAGGTATTGTAAAGCCCTTCATCGCCTCTTTCGTCAGATTTAGTTTCTAATTGAAAAAAATCTTTAAACGATTTAACCTGAACATCTAGAAAATCTGGATATTGAGGTATGTTTTTTGTTGAGGCAAAATTTAATCTTTCAGTCTGATTTGTAATCATCAATGGAGAAATTTTGATTAAAAAAAGTAGTTTTTGTGCTAAACACTGTTTAATTTATAAAACAATCTATACTTTTTTTTTATAACCGATACATCTTTAAAAATACTTCAAGAGAGACTCCTTCTATATTTTCTTTCATCGTATTGATTTAAAAACCTGTTGTATTTATGCTATTTTATAATAAAACTTAAATATAATTTTATTATACGAAAAATGGTTTAGGCCTTGGACATACATCCAAGACCTAAACCTAAATTCTTAAAAGAGAGATAAACTATTTAAGTTCAACCTCAGCTCCTGCTTCTTCTAAAGATTTTTTAAGACCTTCAGCCTCTTCTTTCGTAACACCTTCTTTAACGTTACTTGGTGCGCTATCTACTACATCTTTAGCTTCTTTCAAACCTAAACCTGTAAGTTCTTTTACCAATTTAACTACAGCTAATTTAGAAGCACCTGCTGCTTTTAATACAACTGTAAATTCTGTTTGAACATCTTCAGCAGCAGCTTCACCACCACCTGAAACTACTACAGCTGCAGCAGCTGGTTCGATTCCGTACTCATCTTTTAATATTGTTGCTAATTCGTTAACTTCTTTAACTGTAAGGTTAACCAATTGTTCTGCGAATTGTTTCAAATCTGCCATTTTTTCTATCGTTTTAAAATGATTTGTAAAAATATAATTTATTTATTGTGCGCTTGTTTAAATTAAATTAGAGTGAACTCTATTTTAATTATGCTTCTACTTCTTCTGTAGCCTCTTCGCCTTTTGCGAATTGGTTTTGAAGAGCAGAAATAACTCTTTGAGCTGGTGATTGAAGTAATCCTATGATTTCTCCAATAAGCTCTTCTTTAGATTTGATCGTTGCTAATGCATTCAATTGATCATCACCAATATATACTTCAGCATTGATGTAAGCTCCTTTTAAAACCGGTTTGTCCGATTTCTTGCGGAAATCTTTGATGATTTTTCCAGGTGCATTTGCTACGTCTGAAATAAATATAGCACTACTTCCAGTTAATACTGAAGGTAAATCACCATAATCATTATCAGAAGCTTCCATTGCTTTTGCAAGCAAAGTGTTTTTAACAACCTCTAATGTGATACCTGCTTTGAAACAAGCTCTTCTCAAGCTTGAAGTTGCTTCTGCATTAAGTCCAGAAATATCAGATACATAAATAATATTTGTACCAGCTAACTGTGCAGTTAAATCTTCAATCGCGATTGATTTTTCTTCTCTAGTCATACTAAAAATTTTTAACTACCAATTATACTGCTTTAGGATCCAATGCAATTGCAGGACTCATAGTGCTAGTTAGGTAAATACTTTTGATGTAAGTTCCTTTAGCCGCAGTTGGTTTAAGTTTGATTAATGTTTGAATAATTTCGTGAGCATTGTCAATGATTTGTTCAGCTCCAAAAGAAACTTTACCAATTCCTGCATGCACAATACCAGTTTTATCAACTTTGAAATCGATTTTACCAGCTTTTACCTCTGCAACAGCTTTTGCAACATCCATAGTTACAGTACCTGTTTTAGGGTTAGGCATTAAACCTCTAGGTCCTAAAATACGACCTAATGGACCTAATTTACCCATAACTGAAGGCATAGTGATGATTACATCAACATCTGTCCAACCGTCTTTGATTTTTTGTAGGTAATCGTCAAGACCAACATAGTCTGCACCAGCTGCTAAAGCTTCCGCTTCTTTATCTGGAGTAACTAATGCTAATACTTTAACGTCTTTACCAGTTCCATGAGGTAATGTAACCACACCTCTAACCATTTGATTCGCTTTTCTTGGATCTACACCCAAACGTACCGCGATATCAACAGACTCATCAAATTTTGCAGAAGCAACTACTTTTATTAATGCCGCAGCATCTTTAAGAGAGTATAATTTGTTCTTTTCAATTTTTGAAGCAGCCTCTTTTTGCTTTTTTGTCAATTTTGCCATGTCTTTCTCTTAATTAAAAAGGAGCTTCTCCTGATACAGTTATACCCATAGATCTAGCTGTTCCAGCAATCATGCTCATAGCAGATTCGATTGTGAATGCATTTAAATCTACCATTTTATCTTCAGCAATTGCTTTGATAACATCCCAAGTAACGCTAGCTACTTTTTTACGATTTGGCTCACCAGATCCAGACTTTAGCTTTGCAGCTTCCATTAACTGGACTGCCGCTGGAGGAGTTTTTACAACAAAATCAAATGATTTGTCTTTATACACAGTAATTTGTACTGGGCATATTTTGCCGGCTTTATCTTGAGTTCTAGCATTAAATTGCTTACAGAACTCCATGATGTTTACACCAGCAGCTCCTAAAGCAGGTCCAACCGGTGGCGACGGGTTCGCAGCACCTCCCTTAACTTGTAGTTTAACTACCTTACTAATTTCTTTAGCCATTTTTTAAAAAATTTAACATTATAATCATTGGAAGCGATTATAATGGATATTATAGATGTAACAAAAAATTATACTTTTTCAACTTGCATAAAACTTAACTCTAATGGAGTTTTTCTTCCGAAAATTTTAACCATTACTTCTAGTTTACGCTTTTCTTCATTAATTTTTTCAACAGTACCGTTAAACCCATTAAAAGGTCCATCGACAACTTTAATTGTTTCACCAAGGTTGAAAGGAATTGCACGAGTATCAGTATTAACTGCTAACTCATCTACTTTTCCTAACATTCTGTTTACTTCTGAAATTCTTAAAGGAACGGGTTCACCACCTTTGATCTCACCTAGAAAACCAATAACACTTGTTATCGATTTAATAATATGAGGTATTTCTCCAACAAGATTTGCCTCGATCATAACATAACCTGGAAAATACACCTTGTCTTTGATTATTTTTTTTCCTTCCTTTACAGTAACGACTTTTTCAGTAGGAACTAAAACCTGAGAAACATAATCAGTCATCTCTAATCTTGCGATTTCGGTTTCGATGTATGCTTTTACTTTGTTTTCTTGTCCGCTTACTGCTCTAACGACATACCACTTTTTAACATTATTATCTGCCATAACAAAAAATTTAAGCTTTTATCCAGTTAAAAAATCCAGCTAAAGCTTTTGCAAAGACTTCATCAACACCCCAAGTTGCCAAGGCGAATAATATTGAAAAAACAGCAACAACAATCGTTAGACGTTGTACTTCAGGCCATTCTGGCCAAGTTACATTTGACTTTAATTCTTCAAATGCTTCCGAGATATAATTTACAACTTTTGTCATTATCATTAGTTTTTTGCACGGGCGGAGGGATTCGAACCCCCATCAACGGTTTTGGAGACCGCTATTCTACCCTTGAACTACGCCCGTAGTGAAAAGCCAGTTATATTTCAGTTAAGAAAACTAACTGGCTTTATATAATTTTTAGGATTAACCTACAATTTCAGTTACTTGACCAGCACCTACTGTTCTACCACCTTCACGGATAGCAAAACGTAAACCAACACTCATTGCGATTGGGCTTAATAAAGCAACATTGATAGTTAAGTTGTCTCCTGGCATTACCATTTCAACTCCTTCTGGAAGAGTAATAACTCCTGTTACGTCAGTTGTACGTACGTAGAACTGTGGACGGTAGTTATTATGGAATGGTGTGTGACGACCACCTTCTTCTTTTTTCAAGATATAAACCTCAGCTTTGAAAGTAGCGTGTGGTTTTACTGATCCTGGCTTAATGATAACCATTCCTCTTTTGATAGATTCTTTATCAACACCTCTTAACAATAAACCTACGTTATCTCCAGCTTCACCTCTATCAAGGATTTTACGGAACATCTCAACTCCAGTAATAGTAGAAGTTAATTTTTCAGCTCCCATTCCAATGATTTCAACTGAATCTCCTGTATTAGCAATACCAGTTTCGATACGACCTGTAGCAACAGTTCCACGACCAGTAATTGTAAATACATCTTCAACTGGCATCAAGAAAGGCTTTTCAGTATCTCTGATTGGTTCTTCAATCCAAGCATCAACAGCTGCCATCAATTCAAGAATTTTTGGTACCCACGTTGCATCTCCGTTCAATCCTCCTAAAGCAGAACCTTGGATTACTGGACAGTTGTCACCATCATATTCATAGAAAGACAATAAGTCTCTAATTTCCATTTCAACAAGCTCTAATAACTCCTCATCATCAACCATATCCACTTTATTCATGAATACAACCATTCTAGGAATACCAACTTGACGTCCTAATAGGATATGCTCACGTGTTTGTGGCATTGGCCCATCAGTTGCAGCTACCACAAGAATAGCACCATCCATTTGAGCAGCTCCTGTAACCATGTTCTTTACGTAATCCGCGTGACCTGGACAGTCAACGTGAGCGTAATGACGATTAGCAGTTTCATACTCAACGTGAGATGTATTAATTGTAATACCTCTTTCTTTTTCTTCAGGAGCATTATCAATTTGATCAAATGATCTTGCTTGACAGTAACCAGCATCAGATAATACTTTTGTGATTGCTGCTGTTAAAGTAGTTTTACCGTGATCTACGTGTCCGATCGTACCAATATTTAAGTGTGGTTTCGAACGGTTAAAGGTTTCTTTTGCCATTTTACTTAATTTTTAATCTTGTTATATATTAATTTTTAATTCTTACTTACTTGAGCCAATGTCGGGAATTGAACCCGAGACCTCTTCCTTACCAAGGAAGCACTCTACCCCTGAGCTACACCGGCGGTAAAGACTTTATTGTTTAAGATTTAGAGGCTCACACTGCGTTTTAGACAAGTAGAATCTCAAAGTCATTAAAACTTTCTTTGATTGTGGGGAGAGCAGGATTCGAACCTGCGAAGTTTACACAGCAGATTTACAGTCTGCCCTCGTTGGCCGCTTGAGTATCTCCCCTTTTTCTTATCAATAAAACAATGAACTCTTCCAAATCGTATTGGAATTTTTGAGCCGGCGGAGGGACTCGAACCCACGACCTGCTGATTACAAATCAGCTGCTCTAGCCAACTGAGCTACGCTGGCATTATCAATAAAAAAAGTCCGCTATTTCTAACGGACTGCAAATGTAGAGATTTTATCTCTCAATCAAAACATTTTTTTAAAAAAATTTATATTAAATATGCGAACTTATTTTTTCTTTTCTTTTTACTAACAAGCGTTCTAGCGATTCTGAGGAAAGTTCAATTGCTTCTTCAAAAGTTTTACATTGCTTTTTAACTAAAAAATCATCTCCAGGAACATTAATTTTTATCTCTGCAATTTTATTTTCTTTATCACTAGTGTTTTCAACTTTTAAGAAAACATCTGCAGACACGACTTTGTCATAATACTTTTCAAGTTTATCCAATCTCATTTGAACAAAATCTACTAGCTTTTTGTCAACTGTAAAGTTAACTGCATGAACACTTACCTTCATAATTTTCTTTTTTAATTATTATTTATTTTCAAAATCATTTTCGTCCTCTAGGATGAGCATCCTTATGCACACTTTTAAGACCCGCTAAACTGTTATGTGTGTAAACTTGAGTAGAGGCTAAACTAGAATGTCCTAGTAATTCCTTAACCGAATTCAAATCTGCTCCATTATTTAACAAATGTGTCGCGAAGGTGTGCCTTAAAATATGAGGGCTTTTTTTTACCTTTTCTGTTACACTACTAAAGTAAGTATTTATTAAACGATACACAAAAGATTCATTCAATTTTAATCCTTTTTTATTGAGAAAAAAATAATCGCAATCGACAACGTCAGGCAGCTCAGACCTTTCTTCTAAATATAAGTCTATTTGATTGATAACAATAGGCAAAATAGGAATCAATCTTTCTTTATTGCGTTTTCCTAGCACTTTAATCATACTATTAGATACATCAACATTTTCCATTTTTAATTGAATCAGTTCTGCCCTTCGAATTCCTGTAGTATATAATAAATCAATTACGAGTTTGTTCCTTACTTCCTCAAATCCAACTGCAAGTTGCATTTGGTTTAAAACTGAGGAAACTTCTTTTTCAGAAAAAGGAATTTGAATTGTTTTAGGAACTTTTAAGGCTTTGTGTTTTAGCAGCGGATTAACTTCTATTTGCTTCGTTTTTAATAAAAACCTGTAGAACGCTTTTAGGGAAGCTATTTTTCTATTTACAGATATATTCGAAACCTTTGAATCTATTAATGAAACAATCCAGTTTCTTATTTGGGCGTATTCAACGTGATCAACATTTTCTTGATCGAAATTGATTTTATTGAAAATTTCAAAAGAGTCAATATCGTTGCAA
Source organism: Flavobacterium sp. PL12 (assembly GCF_039123485.1). NCBI lineage: Bacteria > Pseudomonadati > Bacteroidota > Flavobacteriia > Flavobacteriales > Flavobacteriaceae > Flavobacterium > Flavobacterium sp. PL12. The sequence goes on along the minus strand of NZ_JBANDI010000002.1, from coordinate 164,561 downwards.
TACGCAGTTATAGTATGCAATGAATATTTTTTCTCGAATTGGAGATAATCGCGAAATGCATCCTTATTTTTTGACATAAAAAAACCGTTAGCATCAAAGTTATAAAATTTTGATGACTAACGGTATTTTAATTTAATGGAATCGATTAACTCTCTAAGTTATCTCTCATATTTTGGATATAAGCCGCTTTTTGAATTTTGATTCTATTCGATACTGAAGGCTTAATAAAAGCAGTACGTGCTCTTAGTTGACGAACAGTTCCTGTTTTATCAAATTTTCTTTTATAGCGCTTTAATGCTCTATCGATATTTTCTCCGTCTTTAATTGGTATAATTAACATAATATAGACACCCCCTTTCTTTAAGTGTGCAAAAGTAGGATAATAATACCAACTAACAAGGAATTGTGTATATTTATTTAACTTTACCAATTAATCGAAGCAGCATGTGGTTTATTATCATTTCAACACTTTTACTTCTCGCTAGTGCATTACCGTACTTACCATTGACGCACTGGTTCTACAGATTTTTCGAATTTGGTAAAATCCAAATACTTGTACTTCAAATTTGTACATTAATTTTTAGCTTCATTGCGGTAGAAAATTTTTCAATTGGAATACGTGTTTTGCAACTGCTGACTTCCGTTAGTATTGTAATCCATATTGCTACACTTTATAAATATACATCATTTTATAAGTCAGTAGAAAAACAACATTGCGATAATTCATCTAAAATGATCAAGGTCCTTTCGGCCAATGTCTATCAAGATAATACCGATCACGATTCGTTTATTACTTTAATAAATAAATACGATCCTGATATATTCCTAACGATGGAGTCAGATGAAAAATGGGAGAGCGCACTCTTAGCACTTGATTCATCTTTTAAATATAGAGTCAAAGTAGCACAGAGAAATACTTATGGAATGCACTTATATTCTAAGGTAAAGATTGTCTCTCATGAAGTTCATTATTTCGTTGCGAATGATTTACCAAGCATTGAGGCAAAATTAGAGACGACAGATAATTACAAGTTTACTTTTTTTGCAGTCCACCCGCCACCGCCAAGTCCCACTGAAGAAGAAAATTCTAAAGAGCGCGACGGAGAGCTTCTAAGCATAGCTAAGAAAATAAAACAGAATTCAGATACTTGTGTAGTAGTAGGAGATTTTAATAACGTTGCATGGGCCAAATCATCAATTCTATTTCGAAAAACAAGTTTAACATTAGATGGTAGAATAGGACGAGGTTTTATTTCGAGCTTTCACACTAAATATTGGTTTTTACGATTCCCTATTGATTTAATGTTTCATACTCCAGATGTTTTCATCGAAGAACTAAAAAGTTTAGAGCACTTTGGCTCTGATCATTTTCCAATATTTGCGAAATTTTTTATAAATAAAAAAACTGGGAATCAAGAACCATTGATTGAAAACTTAGAAGAAGGAGAACGTGAAATAGTGGCGGAAATAATAGTAGAAGGCAAAAACGAAAAAAGCGACAATCGTAATTGATTGTCGCTTCTCTATATTTAATAAACTACTTGTAACTGTGTTATTAGCTTACAGCAGGCTTGTAATTTTTATTATCAATAATCATTTTTGACAAAATCTCTTTTAAGATCTCAGATGTTCCACCACCAATTGGTCCTAATCTACTATCTCTTAAAAGACGTGCTAAAGGATACTCTTCCATATAACCGTATCCACCTAACATTTGCAAGCAACTATAGATTGTTTCGTCAGCTACCTTAGTTGATTTTAATTTGGCCATTGTAGCCTCTTTAACTACATATTCCCCTTTATCTAAACGCGCTACAGCAGCATAATTAAAGACTTTGCAGTGCTCCACATCTGTTGCATGTTCAACTATCGTGTGGCGCAAAGCTTGGAACTTATCAATAGTTTTTCCAAAAGCCTCACGTTGTGACATATATTCTATCGTATAATCAATAGCATACTCCGCTCTCGCATGTCCGTTGATCGCCATAATTAAACGCTCTAATGCAAAATGCTGCATTATATATGGAAAGCCTTTACCTTCTTCTCCCATTAGATTTTCTGCAGGAATTTCAACATTGTTAAATGCTATCTCTGCAGTATCTGACGCTCTCCAACCTAATTTATCTAATTTAGTTGCAGAAACACCAGCTGTTTTAGTATCAACTAAAAAGATACTAATACCTTTATTACCTTGAGTTGGATCTGTTTTTGCAGCTACAATATAATAATCAGCGTAAATACCATTTGTAATAAAGGTTTTAGAACCATTTATTACATATTTATCACCTTGTCTAATTGCAGTTGTGCGCATACCAGCAACATCACTACCACCAAAAGGTTCACTGATACATAAAGCACCTATTTTTTCACCAGCGATACTTGGTGCTAAATAATCTTGTTTAATTCTTTCATCACCTTCAGCATTTAAATGCGTCATCGCTAAATAAGAATGTGCCCACATTGCTGCGGCAAAACCTGATGATTTTATTTTTTGTAATTCCTCTAGAAAAATTACTGTGTAAAACAAGTCTAAATTTAGACCACCATATGCTTCAGGATACGAAATTCCGAAGAAACCCATATCTCCAAACTTTTTCCAAATAAAACGTTCAATCGTTCCTGTTTTTTCCCACTTTTCAATATGAGGAACAACTTCTTTTTGCAAAAATTCCTGTAAACTTTTTCTAAATGATTGGTGTTCTTCTGTGAAATAAATTGATTCCATATAAATTCTATCTTTTTTTTAACAAATTTAATTTAATAGAAATGCAAAATTGCATCTCAATAATAGTTTTTTTTATAAAGCACTAAACACTGCTTACCAACTGAATTTACACGTTGAAAATCGTTTATTTCCTATAAAATATAAGATTTAAAAACAGCAGTTTTGTCAAGTTCTAATTAAAGTCCAAATATAAACTAATTATTTTTGCTTTATCAACAGGAAAACCCTTAACTTTTGTTAAATCCTCAATATTCTTAAAATCTCCGTTCATACTTCTATAAGTCAAAATATCTTTTGCTAAAGCGTATCGAAAGTAATGAAACTGCGAGAGATCTTTAAGTGAAGCGTTATTAATATCTACTTTTTTAATAGCTGGAACTTTCAAAACCTTAAAATGCAGATTTAATTTCTCAATAACTTCAGGCGATAGACCCCAGACATCTGTCATTTGATCCATCGAAACAAACCCGCCTATAATTTCTTTCTGTTTTAAAATTCGAACAGAAATAGCTTCTCCAACACCGTACACTTTTATTAAGTCCTCCTTAGTTGCTTCATTAATATCTATTACAACTATTTTATCTTTTTTGGCGAAAGCCTCTACTGGAAATTTATTATAACTTTTAAATTCTTTTCTATTATTTAACCAATCTGGAAATTTAAACAACGGCGCTATTTCTTTTAGCAAGGAATCTGACACTTTAGTTACCTGCTGAAATTCCTCTGCTGACTTTACATATTTATTTGTTTTTCTAAATTCAAATAAGCGATCAATTTCTTCCACAGACATTCCTAGCTTATATCCCTTATAATCCGTTATGAAGTTTGGATTAAAAAGATATATTTTCGGACTACTATTATTCCGATTTAATTTCATTGAATCAACTTCCGCCTGAAGTGATAACCATTCTTGTTTTTTTGGATCAATTTCAGTTTTACTAGAAAAATCTGTAAAAAAATAAATGCATTGCAAAATAATGATGATTATAAACAACGACAGTACTCCTGTACGCTGCTCCTTTGAAAATTTAAAATAAGTCTGCAATTCTTTAAAACTCATTTCTTCCGAATTTAGCCATGTAATTAGAAATCTAAAATTATAAATTAAAATAATACGTACTGCATTTGAAAGAAATTATTTCCAAAATAAAAATAATAAAAACACCTGATTATCAACAATCAATGATAAATCAAGCATTCAAAATTTTGTTCCTTAGACAGCTAAACCACTTTGCCTTGTGATTTTAAAGAAATAATAGCATCAATCTCAAAACTGAAATCAATAATAATTTACTTTTTATGACTTAAATCACTAAATATTATTTTTATTTTTTATAAAAAAGAATACATTTGAAATCTAATAACAAACAAAAACTAAATAGCCCATGTCAATTTGGAAAACTAAACCACTTTCGGTTTTACTAAATGAAGCCTCAGACGATGAAAAAGGATTAAAGAGGACACTTTCTGCAAGATCACTTGTAGCACTAGGAGTTGGTGCAATAATTGGTGCTGGATTATTCTCTTTAACAGGAATAGCCGCAGCAGAAAATGCAGGACCGGCGGTAACTTTATCTTTTATTCTAGCAGCTGTTGGATGTGCATTTGCAGGATTATGTTATGCTGAATTCGCTTCAATGATTCCAGTTGCCGGAAGTGCTTACACGTATTCTTACGCTACGATGGGTGAATTTGTAGCTTGGATAATAGGTTGGGATTTAGTTTTAGAATACGCATTAGGAGCCGCAACTGTTGCCGTCAGTTGGTCACAATATGTGGATAAATTTCTCGGGAATTACGGCATTCATATACCGCAATCCATCTTGCATGGACCATGGGATGCTAAACCAGGATTTATAAATTTGCCCGCGATAGGAATTATTTGCTTACTGTCGGTCTTATTAATAAGAGGTACCAAAGAATCTGCATTAATAAATAATATATTAGTTATTTTAAAAGTAACAGTGGTAATTGTGTTCATCGCTTTAGGATGGGGCTTCATCAATAGTGCAAACCATACTCCATTTATTCCTGTAAACGAGGGTGAGGCACTTTTAAGCTCTGGAAAAATGTCTTTCCTTAATTTCTTTAGCAGTGATTATTTTGGTCATTATGGTTGGAGTGGTATTTTAAGAGGTGCTGGTGTTGTATTTTTCGCTTTTATTGGTTTTGATGCAGTATCTACAGCTGCACAAGAGGCAAAAGATCCACAGAAAGGAATGCCAATTGGTATTTTAGGTTCATTAATAATCTGTACAATATTATATGTTCTATTCGCTTTCGTATTAACTGGTTTAGAAAACTATATTAACTTTAAAGGTGATGCGAGCCCTGTAACAACGGCATTTGCAAAAACAGGATATACATTTTTAAATTCAGCACTTACAATCGCTATTATTGCAGGATATACCTCTGTAATGTTAGTAATGCTGATGGGACAAAGTAGAGTTTTTTACAGTATGAGTGTGGATGGATTGTTGCCAAAATTCTTTAGCACATTACATTCTAAAAATAGAACTCCGTATAAAACAAATCTTCTTTTTATGGTATTTGTTAGTTTATTTGCAGGATTCGTTCCCGTATCAGACCTAGGCCATATGGTGAGTATCGGTACATTATTTGCATTTACACTTGTTTGTATTGGCGTAATTGTAATGCGTAAATCTAATCCTGATGCGGTTAGAGGTTTTAGAGTACCATTCGTTCCATTATTCCCAATTATTGGTGTTGTAATATGCCTAGTTTTAATGGCTGGTCTACCAATTGAAAGTTGGGAGCGTCTAGCAATATGGATGATACTTGGGGTAGCTATCTATTTCTTTTACAGCAAGAAACACAGTAAATTAAATAATCCTGGAAAATAAAGTTAAATAATTAATACAAAAAGGGGACTAAAAAGCATAAGCTTTATAGTCCCCTTTTTATTTTCAGATTTCTAGTTACAAATCAAAAACAGAAGTTCGTTTTGCTCGTACCAGATCTTTCAATCGGATCCAAAAAGCTAAAGTTAAATAAATTCCAAAACCCAATCCAGCGGTTACAAAAGAAATGTAAATAAAAAATATTCTTACGCTACTCGCACGCATACCTAAAGTGTCAGCCAATCGAGAAGAAACATGGAAACCATGTTTTTCAAAAAAGAACTTAAGTTTTATAATTGCAGACATAATTGAAAATTTAAAACGTTAGAGCAAAATTACTAAAAAAAATACTTGGGTTATTTTAATTGTACTATTTCTTTTTTAACAGCTCCATCCCTATCGCGCATTCTAGGCATCTACTTTTATTACAGTACTCGTTTTTAAGTTGCAGTAAAGATTGTGTTTCAAAAGCATTTAAAGGTTTTATTCCAAATGATGTAAATTTATCTATTATCGCATTTTTTTCTGCATGAATATCTTTCAGAAGCACTATCAGATTTTCTGATATTTCTTTTCCCACACTTGACGAATAAGCAAACTGCAGCGGAATAATTGTATTGATGACAAGCAAGTCAATAAAAGATTTAGAAAGCATCTTGTTCTTCTTAGGACTTTCTTTATCAAATTGATAATGATTTTTCCAATATTCTGATGTTGTTATTTGAAATACATCGTAACAGCTTTTTAGCGACTTAAAATCCTTTATTTTCGAAAATAAATTTTGATGCGTAAAATATAAATTAGCTAATTGAGACAATCTGATGGTAGGGAAATTATCTGGACGATGCTTAAAAAATTGAAGTGGTTCAATGCAGCTTTTATCCAATTTATATTTATGCAGGAGGTAAAAGTATCTAAACTTTAAGTCTTTAAAATAGTTATCTTCCATTTCGCTATCTAATAATCCTGCTGTTCCAAAAAGTAGTGCTTCTAAATTCTCTACTTCAAAACTTTCTTTCCTAATAATAGAAAATGGAATAGATTCTGCGATTTTTCTAAAAATCGGACCATTAGTATTTAGACCAAAATTCTTCGCTAAAAGAATAAATGAAACTGCTTCCCAATCTTGTTGAGAGTCTTTTAATAAAGCGAATATAGGTTTTGATTTGCGTTCTAAACGTTCAAAGAACAAGCGCTCTTGCCAATTTTTAAGCGTAAAATCATCAATATATTTTAGTTGCTTTTCGCAAAAAATCCATGATTTAGGAGCTACTAAAGATTGATAGTTATTCACCGTTTCCTTATCAACATAGTCTCTAAGTTCCAAGACTGCAATTTCATTATTATCAACTCTAAAAACTGCCGCGTCATTCTCCCACACCACATGCAAAATTACATTTTCATATCCAACATCTTTCTCATGATGATGCACATACCAATCTGAAGATTTTAAATGAATTTCGACATTTCCAGCCCATTTTTGATTGCCAATTGTGATTTGGGCATTGAAAAAGTCTGGACCTGCAAGCTCCGTATATTGTCCAACATTACTAATGGTAATTTCCTCTCCGGTAGAAGTTTTTAGATTTAAAGTAATAAACTTCTTGTATTTCCAAATATAGTGGAGAAAGTCTTCTTTCATTTACAACGTATTAGATTGAATACTAATGTACTAAAAAAAATGAAAGTAATTAAAATCTTATAGATAACTAATTAAGAAAATTGTGAAAGTCGTAGTAAATTACCGCATTAAATATAATTTTGCGCACGCTCTAGCGTCAGAAAGTGCTTCATGATGATTCAATTGAATTTTCATTTCGCGACAGCAATCACTCAATTTTGTAGGCTTAAGGCCTTTAGCTTTGTAGATTTTTACAGTGCATTCCCATCGAGAGGCGATATTTAAAGACGTATAATCTAAGTTGTAAATTTCCATAGATTTTGCTAAAACATTTCGGTCAAAGCTTTCGTTGTGGGCAACAACAACCCTATTCTCTAGTCGCTTTCTAATTTCGGGAAAGATTTGGGCAAAACTCTTTGCGTGCATTGTATCTCGTGGATAAATTCCATGAACTTGGATAGTATAGGGAGAATATAGATTATTAGGTGGCTTTATTAAGCTCACAAACTCGTCAACTATAATTCCATTCTCAACTGTAACAATGCCTACAGAACAAGGATGAAAACCAATAGCAGTTTCAAAATCAATAGCAGTAAAATTCATAAAAAAATTTAAGAATAGTATATAAACAGCAAGCTTTGTTTTATTATTGTTTAATAATTAATACAACAGTTCAATTGCACTTAAAATAAAAAAAGCCACAGATTAAAATAGCTAACATAAATAAATTTATGCTAAATAATTTAACCCATGGCCAAAAAAAAAAACTTATTTTATAGAACCAATAATATCGTACTTGGTTATAATATGGTGTGTTCCATTTTCTAATTCTAATAGAACAGCAGCGTTGTCCTTAGTAAATAATTTCGAAACTTCTTCAATAGATGTTCCTTGTTTTACAATTGGGAATGGCTTACCCATTACATCTTTAATTGGTTTATCAGCAACATCTTTATCCGCAACGTAGCTTTGAAACAAATCACTTTCATCTACAGAACCTACAAAACCATTTACATCAATAACTGGTATTTGAGAAATTTTGTATTTACGCATGCGCTCTATCGCATGAGAAACTAGCTCTTCTGTTCGCACTACAATTAAAGGCTTATCGATATGATCTTTGATGACATCTTCAGCTTTTGTAATTACTTCTTCAAGAAAGCCTCTTTCACGCATCCAGTCATCATTGAACATCTTACCTACATAACGACTTCCTGAATCGTGGAACAAAACCACAACAACATCTTCTGGCTTAAAATGATCTTTCAACTGCAGAAGTCCTTTAATTGCAGCTCCTGCTGAGTTGCCTACAAAAATCCCTTCTTCTAAAGCAATTCTACGGGTATAGACAGCTGCATCTTTATCAGTTACTTTTGTAAAACCATCAATTAAAGAAAAATCAACATTCTTTGGCAATATATCCTCTCCAATTCCTTCTGTAATGTACGAATAAATTTCATTTTCGTCGAAAATTCCGGTTTCATGGTATTTTTTGAAAACAGATCCGTACGTATCGATTCCCCAAATTTTCACATTTGGATTTTTCTCTTTTAAATATTTAGCAACTCCAGAAATCGTTCCACCAGTTCCTACACCTACCACAAAATGAGTTATTTTACCTTCTGTTTGCGCCCAAATCTCCGGACCAGTTTGCTCGTAGTGTGCGATTGCATTTGATGGATTATCATACTGGTTAACGTACCAAGAATTTGGCGTTTCTTCAGCTAATCTTTTTGACACCGAATAATAAGAGCGTGGATCTGTTGGATCTACATCAGTAGGACAAACAACAACCTTTGCACCAACAGCGCGAAGAATATCCATTTTTTCTTTTGACTGCTTATCTGATATTACGCAAATTAGCTTATATCCTTTTATAATCGCTACTAGAGCTAAGCCCATTCCTGTATTCCCTGAAGTTCCTTCAATAATGGTTCCACCAGGCTGTAAACGACCATCTGCTTCTGCATCTTGAATCATTTTCACGGCCATTCTATCTTTTACAGAATTTCCAGGATTAAATGTTTCCACTTTTGCAAGAACAAGAGCGTCCACTTCTGCGGTAATTTTATTTAGTTTCACTAAAGGTGTATTTCCTATCGTGCCTAATATATTTTCTGCGTATTGCATTTTGAGTATAATTTAAAGATTGTAGTATGTTATAAAACTTTCGCAAAGATAGTATTTTGTTACAAAACATTATAGCGAAGGATATTTTGCGTTAGTGATAGCAGCGACATCCTTTACTTGCGCTCTTAAGCAAGGAAAGATACATCGGATAGCACGTTTAAACGCCCAAAAAAATAGAATTAAAAAAGTACCTGCGTAGAAATTTAATTGAAAAAGTTCCAAATTAAACCAAAACGTATTGTAAAGTCACGGGAAGGATTATTAGGTGAAGCATAAAAATCATTGCCCATAAATGAAGAATTAAAATGTTCTGCTTTAAAATAAATTCTTGTTCTTTGGACTTTTGCATTTATAAAAAAATCTAGATTAGGATGATTTCCTATCTCTTTCTGGTTTTGAACAAAGAACTCCCCTATTACCGGATTGTAGTCATTAGCATAGTATTTTGAAAAATAATTTAGCGTAAGACCAGTTTGCAAGAACAAGGCTTTCTTAAACATATAAGTAGTGAAGTAGAAGGTATTTCTTGTTACTAAATCAGGGACATTTAGAATTTGATCAGTTTGATCAACCTTTTGATATAATATGGTGTTGTCTAAAGCAAATTTGCCAAACTTAAATTCTCTACTCGCCTTAACAGACAAATAATTTATTGTTCCGTCATATTGCGATGGCGAAATGATTTGCACTTTATCAGCAATTTGCGCAGCGGTTGAAATATTTTTAAAATACAAATGATCATTTAGAACAGAAAACTGAACTTCGGCATTTACCCATGGAGAAATAGCATTTACTTTGAGAACATTAATTTTTTCATTTTTAAAATCATTCGACCAATTGTATTGAATATAGCTGCTTTGGTACAAATTATAATTGTTGTTCGGCAGTTTATTAATATTTTGATACTGCGCTGATAATTGAATTTCATCATTCCAATCATACTTTAATTTAGCATCAAGATTAGAAAGTGATTGTGCAGTCACTGACCTCGAATATAAAAATTTTCCATTCCACTTATTGTGACGGTATTCATATTGTCCACCAGCAGAATTTATTACTTGGCTGTACGCACTAGGAATTGTATTTTGATTATCGAAAATTAATATTCTGCTGTAATAGTAATTCGATCTAAAATCGTCAGCAAAAAACATAAAATTACCTAATATTGTATTCTCATATACAAGTCCTACACGATTGTACATCTTGTTATATTTTGTTTGATCATTGATTCCACTATCTAAGAAAGAGTCGCCAAATCGATTGATTATTCTATTACCTACAGTAGATTGAACAGTTGCCTGATTGTATTCGAAAAATTTATTTTCGTAATTGAATTGATGTGTGATGTATAAATTGTTTGTTCCCTTTTTTGAATTAATTCTGAAATTATGATCTAAAAAAGCTCTTTTTCCTTTCAAAAATGACTTAGCATCATTGAAGTAAACCTCAAATCGCTGTCTGTTATTATAATTTGGGTCTTCACTTTCAAAATCTTCGATAGTAGTAATTCCGCCATTTTCTCTATTTAAAATATCTTGATAGGTATAATGCGCATTTGCAAAATAACGTTTGTTCTTAGTATTATAACTAGTGGTAAATCTAAAATTACCTGTGCTAGATAACTGATTGATATATTCACCCTCAGAACGCAGTCCTTTATAAGCAATTGAAAAATTCAGGTTTTCTGAAGTATTCAAAGTTATAAAAGCATCTACCGATTGCCCTTTTTTGATTGTACTTTTAAAATAAAGTTCCGTTAAAGGAGTCGCAACAGAATAATATTTGATTTGGTTTGCTTCTAAAAAATTAAAATGCTTGGCTTTAAAGCCAAATTCAGGAAGAGGAGAAAAATCCGTTAAGCTATATTGTAGCGTATTATAGGTTTGGCCATCATTTGCAAAAGGCAAAAGACCAAAAATATCTTTTCGTAAATAATTATGACTGTATTCTTTTTGAATGGTAAGTGAAGTATCTATGTAAGTAGTATCGCGATCTATGGTAATAACTCTGTAAAGATCTATCGAAGCAACCTTAACTTTAGTAGTATCACTTAGAGGTTGTTCAAATTTATTATTTGATTTAATGTCTCTACTATTTTTATCTTGAGAAAAAAGCAATTTAGGGAATACCAAAAAAATTAATATATAGAAAATCCTCATTTGGAAAAGATATGGTTAAGTAAATATTTAAAACGTGAAATCGACAGTAAAGATATAAGTTAATAATTGCAAATTTAAAAAACATAAGATAGTTAGTTGCTGTTATTTAAAAAAAAGAAAAATTAATGATTATTTATTACAAAAAGAAAATCCCGATTGCACAAGCAATCGGGATTTTTCAAAGAACTTTAAATTCTTGTTACATAAGAACTATCTCGTTCCTCCTGCCCACCAAACTTTTTCAGTGTATACATAAGAACCGTCTCCAAATGCTTCTTTTACTTTTAAATTAGCTGAAACATCTGATTGACCATATCCAAATCTATTTGGAAATTTCTCAGTTTGAGGATTTACCATTGGAATTAAATCTCCATTACCCATTGCCTTTAAACGTCTAATATCATTAAAAGCTTCAATTCCCTCATTTTCGTAGAAAGAAATGTATTTCTCAACCATTATCTTTTTCAACAAAGCATTACCCGTCAAAGTTCCTATTGAAGCGATATATGTATCTGCTTGTTGAGTAGTAAAGGTTTTCTCCTGCGCTTTAGTGTAAGCAGCTTTAATCGCACTATTCATTGTAGCCTGCGCGGTTGCTAGACCTAATCTTGCTTGCGCTTCAGCTTTTAGAAACAATAATTCATGATAGCTCATCAAGTATATTGGATTTTTATCATTCATTAAAGCTGAGTTAGAATAAATCGTTTGACCCTCAACTGGGAAAACTAATGAGTTGTCAAATGTTGCAACTGAGCCATCAATTTTAGTAAAAAATTCTTGATTACGAATATCAGCATTTCCGTTAGCTTTCAATATATCATAAAAACTTTTAGCAACGCCTAAACCATCTCTATCTCTCTTAAATAATGCGTAAGGATTAGGAACATTTGGATGAACTAACTTAAACTCCTCTGACACATTAGAAAAAGAAGCATCTACGTAAGAAATAACAGCTGCATAATCAGCTTTTCTTAAAGACAATCTCATAGTATATCTTGCTAATAATCCATTTGCTGCTTTTTTCCATTTTGCCGAATTACTTGCGTAAATAATATCTTGATTACCCAATTTGTAAGGTGTTGTTTTATCTAAATTAACAATTGCATCTTTTAAAAGAGCAAATACTGAATTATAGATATCTTCTTGCTTATCTACTTTAGGCTGAAGAAACTCACTCGGTTTTGATGCCTCGCTGTAAGGAACATCCCCAAAAAGGTCTGTCAATATAGCCAAGTTATATGCATACAAAATTTGCGCGACACCTAATGTTTGATAATTACCAACTTCGCTTCCGCCTTCAGAACATTTAGCAATGATCGTTTGAAGTGTTTTCAATTGTCTATAACTAGCATTCCAAGGGTTGTTATAAGTGGATTCTGCTGTTGGCTCTCCTTTTCTAATTTGAGCATTGAACATTTGATTGTGTTTCCCTGCGTTTAGTTCAGCGTAAATACCTGCGTAAAATGAATAATCAGATCCAGTAATCGTGAATGCTGAAGCACTCATAACATCAGTTATGATTAGACGACTTGGAATATTTGTTGGATTATTTTTGTCGGCGTTAATTTCATCCATCTTGTCCTCAGAACAAGATTGAAATAAAAATAATGCCATCACTGCTGTGATTGTAATTTTTATATTTTTCATTGTAAATTAATTATAGATTAGAAAGTAGCACTTAGAGAGAAACCAACGCTCTTAGCTTGTGGGATTGACCATTGTTCAAATCCACCACCAATATTATTGTTACCTTGCGACGCCTCTGGATCTAGATTAGGCAATTTAGACCATAGTAAAATATTTCTTGCAAAAACGGAAGCTCTTACATCTAATAATTCACCCATCAACTTCGGCAACTGATAACTCAAAGTGATTTCTCTAAGCTTAACAAAACTAGCATCATAAACATTTGCCTCAGCAATCCCATTCAAAGTGTTCGCTAATTTTTGATATCCGTTCGGATTAGCAGCACCACCTAAAATAATATTATTTGGAGTACCATCAGATTTAACTCCTGGATAGATATACTCAGATGCTCTGTCAGCTGTTGATGCATCAACACCGTAAAAACGCATTAAGTTATTTGAACCACTGTAGATGCTTCCACCGTTTTTCCAATCAAATGTTGCCCCTAAAGACAGTTTTTTATAAGTAAATTGTGTAGAACCTCCTAAGTTGAATTTTGGAGAAACCTCACCGATAGCTTTGGTTCCGCCTACTAGAGGAGTACCATCCGTATCAACCATTATATTATTATCTGCATCTCTTTTAAAACTAGTTCCGTAAATTACTGGAAATCTATCTCCAACGCTAGCTCTAATTTGAGGCGTTACAAATCCTCCTAAAAAGATATTTGGAACACCTGGCGCTAATTTGTCTACAAAAGAGTCGATCTTAGAAAAATTTACATTAAAATTCCAGTTAAAGTCTTCACTTCTTATTGGATTAACATTAAGAACAATTTCGTGTGCATCTGTATGAATTTTTCCACCATTAGTTACGAATGAAGAAATCCCAGTTGAACCTGCCATTGGAACAGAAAATATTTGATCAATTACATTTTGTTTAGAAAAAGTATAGTCTAAACCTATTCTGTTGTTAAAGAATCTAAAATCAAAACCAACTTCATACGATTTTGTATTTTGCGGTTTTAAATTTGGATCGTACTGAGTCGTACTTGGTATGAATGAACTTACTCCTCCTAAAGGATACTGAATAGGAACTCCTGCCCAAAAACCTCCACCATAAGAAGGTTTCTCAAAATAATCTGGAAGGTAAGTTCCTGCTTGACCAACCTCAGCATAAGAACCTCTAATTTTAGCAAAAGATAAAAAAGAATTACCTTTTAAAGCCTCAATTTCAGTTAATACAATCCCTAAAGATGCTGATGGATAAATAAAATCTCTATTTCCTCTTGGCATAGTTGAAACAATATCTTGACGGATTGTCCCGCCCAAGAAAATCATATTTTTGTATGCTAGTTCAGCGTTACCGAAGAAACCAACTGTACGCCTTTGCACTCTAAATTCTTCAGAAGTTACATCGTTTGCATTTGCAATTGTTGCAAATCCACCAAAATTTAACCCTTGTCCGTAATCATCGTATCTCTTACTGTTTTCATGATTATATTCATTTCCTGCTAAAACATTTAATGCTAAATCAGTTGATATATCTAAATTATAATTTACTGTAAATAACGAGTTAATCACGTCAGATGTTATTCCGTATAGGTTAACATTACTGCTACCACCTGTTAAATCATGCTTATTCCCAAATTCAAAAATATCTCTGTAATTTGTAGTGTAAGAATCTAAACCAGCTTGGTATTTAAATGTAAGTTTTTGACTTCCATCTTCACTGATAATTGGAGAATACTGAACGTTACCATTACCATAAAATCTATTTGTTTTTTCACCAAATTCATTGTTTTTAGCAGCCCAATAAGGATTATTAAAAACATTAGGTCTAAAAAAAACTTGATCGTAAGGATCACTAACTGAAGCAAAACCATTACCTTTTAAATCGTAACTTCTAGGAGCTCCAAAAACACCAGGCAAAACACCATCATTTGCTGATGTGCTTTTAAACAATTTTGTTTGTACGTAATTTACAGAAAAACCTGTCTTCCATGTTTCGCTCAAATTTGTTTCTACAACTGCTTTTAGCGTATATCTATCCATAGAAGTTCCTAGCATCATTCCTTCTTGATTAGCTGAACCAACACCAAATGAATAGTTTGTTTTTTCAGTAGCCTGAGCGATGTTGAATGAAGTATTTATTGTTTGACCCACTCTGAAGTAATCACCAATATTATCATAAGAATTAGGAGTTACCCAAGGGTCTAATCCTGATTTAGCTCTTTGCGGAACGTAGTACATTCCTGGTCTTAGTGTACCACCATTAATATCATTAGCAATATTACCACCATACCTTGGATCATTTGGCAATTCTGAGATTTTTGGTCCCCAGCTAGTTGAAGCAGTAGGATTGAATAAACCATTTGAACCTTGTGCGTATAAATTTTGAGTTTCTGGTTTTTTAGAAATAGACTCAAAACTTGAAGATGTAGTAAAACTAATAACAGGCTTTCCACCTTTAGCTAATCCTCTTCCGCTTTTAGTTGTAATAAGAACTACTCCATTTGAAGCTCTAATACCGTATAATGCTGATGCCGCTTGTCCTTTCAAAATAGAAATTGATTCAATATCATTTGGATCAATATCTACTGCTCTGTTTGAAGAGTCAGAACCAGTAACACTATTCCCTGTAGAATAGTCAGCAGTAGATGCTACCGGCATTCCATCAATAACATATAATGGAGTATTATTACCTGTAAAAGATCGTGCTCCTCTAATAACAATTTGAGAAGAAGCTCCTGGCGCTCCACTAGAAGGTGTTATTTGCACACCAGCTAATTTACCTTGTAAAGCTCCTGATAGACTATTATTACCGCCTTTTGTCAATTCAGCTGCTTTGATTTCCTGAACAGCATAACCCACTGCTTTAGAACTTTTTTTAACTCCTAAAGCCGTAACTACTACTTCATTTAATTCGTTAGCCGCATCTTTCATCGTAATATTTATTACCATTGATGAACCAACTGTTGCAAAAGAGTCATTCATTCCGATGAAAGTAAAAACTAATTGATCTCCAGCAGAAGCTTGGATTGAATACTTCCCATCAAAGTTAGTTTGTACACCTGACTGGGTTCCTTTAATTAAAACATTTACTCCAGGAATTGGACCTGAAGCATCTGAAACAACACCCGAAACAGTTTTTTGCTGCGCGAAAGAAAACTGCATAGATAACGCTAATAATAGCGTAAAAATCCATTTGAATTTTAACCTCATATTAAATTTATTTGTGAATTAGTTATTTCGCAAAACTGACAATATTTTTCTATAAAAACAAACCAAAAATTGGAGAAAATTTAGAAATCAAAAGAACTAATAGCCCGTAAACATTGGGATTTAACAAAAATAATAGAGGAAACACATAATTTTATATTCAAAAGTAGAAGTAAAATTATTAAAGTGACAAATTTCAAAATTTTCCATATTAATTGATTTTTTAGCACTTTTATCACAATAATAAAAATAGCCGTATTTGTCGCGAATAATTGAAAGAAACCTCATATAGAAGTACTTTTTTTCTACCTTTGACTTATGTTTTCAATATTCAAATCAAAATCAGTTTTAAAGGATTTAATTCCAGATCATCACGTTGACATTCATTCTCACCTTCTACCGGGAATTGATGATGGTGCAAAAACTTTTGATGACACGCTACGACTTACTACAGCACTCCAAGAAATGGGGGTGACTCAATTTATTACTACACCTCATATAATTCAACATGTTTGGGAAAACACACATGAAATTATAAAATTGAACAAAGTAAAAACAGTCTTAGAATTAAATAAAAATGGCATTACTATTCCTTTTAAGGCTGCCGCCGAATATTTGATGGACGATCAATTTGTGCTTCTTTTTCAATCAGGTGAATTGCTTACCTTAAAAGATAATTATGTATTAGTAGAAATGTCATACATAAATGCACCTATACAATTGTATTCAATATTATTCGATTTGCAAGTAGCTGGATATATACCAGTTCTTGCTCATCCCGAGCGATACCTTTTTTACCATAATAATTTCAGCGAGTACCAAAAATTAATTAAGGCAGGTTGCCGCTTCCAACTCAATCTTTTATCCGTAGTTGGTTATTATGGAGCAGGTATAACAAAAATAGCAGAACAACTTTTAAGTAAAGGAATGTATAGCTACGTGGGATCTGACGTCCATCACAATAATCATATTGCTGCGTTTGATCAGAAAGTGCTAGTCAAAGATTTAAAACCTTTGACTGAAGCAATTTCTAATAATCAGTTCTTTAAATTTGGTTAAAAATATTGTTTATAAAATGCAATTACATTAGTTAAAGGATTATGTCATCCTAATGCCCATAAAAACCGAAGCAAATATTAAAATCTATAATTTTTAAGTATTGTTCCAAACAAAAAAAGTTCGAAGAGAGTTAATCTCTTCGAACTTTTTTTTAAAATATTACTTTTTAAATTACTTATCTAATAATTGAAATGTCGAATTCATACTTTTAAATTCAGGTACAATTTTTTTCATTTGCATTACAATGTCATCATTTGTCAAGAAGTTTGCTTTATGAATTAATTCTTCAATACTGTTATTTAAAATTTCGTAATCATCTTGCTCATCTTCAGCAATCATAATTTTTTCGTGATAAGTTGGTAATGTTTTTGAAGTATCGTTCAATAACTCTTCATATAACTTTTCACCCGGTCTTAAACCAACAATTTGAATCATAATTTCCTTGTCTGGAATAAAGCCGGCTAGTTTAATCATCTTTCTTGCTAAATCAATAATTTTAACTGGTTTACCCATATCAAAAATATAAATTTCTCCACCATTACCCATCGCTCCAGCTTCTAAAACAAGCTGACAAGCCTCCGGAATAGTCATAAAATATCTTATTATATCTGCATGAGTTATGGTTACTGGACCACCCTCAGCAATCTGTTTTGTAAACAATGGCACCACCGATCCGTTAGAACCTAAAACATTTCCAAACCGAGTTGTTATAAATTTCGTTGTTATTTTCTCATCGCCATTCTTACTCTTTAACTGTAGAGATTGTACATATTTTTCAGCTATCCTTTTACTAGCTCCCATCACATTACTTGGGTTTACAGCCTTATCTGTAGAAACCATAACGAACTTCTTAACTTTATATCGGCATGATAAATCAGCAATGTTCTTAGTTCCTTCAATATTAGTTAAAATTGCCTGAGCTGGATTTTGCTCCATTAACGGCACATGTTTATAAGCGGCAGCGTGAAATACAACTTGAGGTTTATAGCGACTAAACACCTTTTCCATCGCTTCTTTATTTCTTATATCTCCAACCAAAGATATTATTTTACTAGTCGAGTTTAAAGTTTCAGTCTCTAATTGTAAATGGTGCAAAGGAGTTTCTGCCTGATCTAAAATAATTATTTTCTTAGGGTTAAAAGTTAGGACTTGTCTAGCAATTTCGCTACCAATTGAACCAGCCGCACCGGTGATTAGAATGGTTTTATCTTTTAACTGCTTAGAAATTAACTTACCGTCTAGAATAATAGGTTTCCTTTCGAGTAAATCTTCAATCTGTATTGTTTTTACTTTTTGAGAGATTTCTTTCTGATTTTCCCAGTCGGTAATTTTAGGTACATTGTAAACCTTGTAATTAAATTCAAGACATTGGTCAATAATAACCAATTGCTCGTCTTTTGTTAAGCTTTTGTCCGCTATAATTACAGCCTCCGCACCGATTGATCGCATTAATGTTGGTAATTTTTTCTTTTGTACAAGTATGGGTAAATCCAACATTCTTTTAGAGGCATTTTGATTTCTCTTATCAACAAACCCAACAATCTTAAAACGAGTAGGAGTTTCGAACTTTAATGCATTAGCAACTGAAATAGCATTTGCATCTGTTCCGTAAATTATTGTTCTAATTAATTTTTCTTTTCCTGTTTCAGAAAAGTAAAGTTCGAAGGTTTGTTTGATGATCACACGATAGACAAAGAGACCACAAAAGGAAAGAACAATATTTATAAAAAAGGCAGTATTTAAAAATAATTTTATACCGTAAGCAAATTCATAGGAGAAATTCAAAAAAAGAAAAACTACAAGAACTCCACTTTGAGAAAACAAAAGCTTTACTGCATCAATGTATGACGAGTGCCTAATAATCCCGGAATAGGTTCTAAATATCCAAAAAAAGAAAATATTTACGAAAAAGAAAGAAAGAGAAAATAGTATACTGTGTGGAGTGATTATATAGTCTAAACCAGTACCTCTAAAAATAAGCAGAGTGAAGAAAAATGAAAGTAATAATACACATAAATCTATTAGTACAATTACCCACCTTGGTAAATATCCTAAATTATGAACACTAAATTTAAAATTCTCTCTTGAAAAAAGAAGAGAGCTCAATGCTGTCGAATTAAATTTATTATTTGTACTCAAGATGATTTTTTAAGGGTTATTATTTTTTCTGTAACAAAAATAACACTTTCTAAATTACTAAAAAAAATGTTAATCAATTATTCCTGCAATCTTTCAAACTTTATAATATAATCATTCAATTATGTTAACCCCAAAAAATTAGAGACATTACAAATAAAATTTTAAATCTAAAAAGCTAAAACTACAACTTTTGTTTTAATAAGCTTAAAAGGTATTCACCATAACCTGATTTTCTCAGTGGTTCAGCAAGATATTTTAACTCTTTCTCTGTAATAAAACCTTGTCTCCAAGCAATTTCTTCAATACAACCTACTTTTAAGCCTTGACGTTCTTCTATGACTTGAACAAATTGTCCTGCATGCATCAAACTATTAAAAGTTCCAGTATCCAACCAAGCAGTTCTTCTACTTAAAATTGCTACTTTAAGCACCCCTTTTTCTAAATATACTTTATTTACATCAGTGATTTTATATTCACCTCTTGCACTTGGCTGAATATTTTTTGCAATTTCAACCACTGAATTATCGTAAAAATATAATCCATGTAAAGCATAATTAGATTTTGCCTCTATTGGTTTTTCTTAGATTGAGAGCGCATTTAAATCTTTGTCAAATTCTACAACTCCATAGCGTTCTGGATCGGATACATGGTATGCAAAAACAACTCCACCCTCTGAGTTAGTATTCGATTTTAGTAATTGATCCATGTTTGCGCCAAAGAATATATTGTCTCCTAAAACAAGTGCAACACTATCCTTACCAATAAATTTTTCACCAATGACAAAGGCTTGTGCTAATCGATTTGGAATTGCTTGGTCCTCGTAACTAAATTTACAACCAATAGCCTTTCCATCTCCTAATAACTTTTTAAAATGTGGTAAAACATGAGGAGTTGAAATAATTAATATCTCGTTAATCCCAGCCATCATAAGCGTTGATAATGGATAGTAAATCATCGGCTTATCGTATACAGGCATCATTTGTTTACTCATAGCAAGCGTTAATGGATGTAAACGCGTACCGGATCCGCCGGCTAATATAATTCCTTTCATCTTGTGCTAATTTTGCGAATTAATCCGAATTTTACGAATCATTTCAAATTAATCATTCTTTTATAAGTTAAGGAAGGCGTACCAAAATTGATCAACATTCCTAACTCTATCTTTGTGCATTTTAAATAGTTTTGTAATTGCGCATAAAACGCAACAGGCATTTGTGTCAATGCTTTTATTTCTACAATAATTTCATCATAGCAAATAAAATCAGCTCTATACTGTTTTGTTAATTTTTGATTGTCGTAATATAAATCCAATTTAACTTGTCTTTTAAATGGAATTTTCAAATTTTGAAATTCTCTTTCCAATGCTTCTTCGTAAACTGCTTCCAAGAATCCTGCTCCTAGAGTACGATGTACTTTCATACAAGCCCCAATAATAGCGAAGCTTTCCTCTTTGTAAAGTATTTTATTTGTAGCATCCATTCGTTTCAATTCGCTTTAAATTCGTTTTAATTCGCGTATTGTTTTTCATAGTAAGTTGCGTATTCTCCTGAGTTAATGTTATTCAGCCAGGTTTCATTTTCTAAATACCAATTTACAGTTCTTTCTAAACCTTGCTCAAAAGCAACGGAAGGCTCCAAACCTAATTCTTTATTAATCTTTGACGCATCAATCGCATAGCGCAAGTCTTGACCAGGACTGTCTTTCACATGATCGGTTAATTTTTCCGAGGTTCCAGCTACTCTCTCTAGCTTTTCATCCATTATTTTGCAAAGTAGTTTTATTAAATCAATGTTTTGCTATTCATTAAAACCGCCAATATCGTACGTATCATGATTTTTACACCTTCGTGAAATACAAGATCAATAGCAACGGCATGATCTTCTACAAAAAGCCAGTCGCGTATATATTTCCCATCACCATAAACAGGTAGCGGCTTGTTTTGAATGATATTATTAATAAGCAATGGAATTAATTTTTCAGGGAAATTAAAGGGTCCGTAATTGTTACAGCAATTGGTTAATAATTACGGAAAATTATAAGTTTCACCATAGGCTCTTACAAAATGATCAGAACTCGCTTTAGAAGCAGAATATGGAGAATTTGGATCATAAGAAGTAGTTTCTGTAAACAATCCTTCTACTCCTAAGCTACCATAAACCTCATCTGTGCTAATATGATAAAAACGTTTGTTTTCCTTACTGTCTTTCCAAATAATCTTAGCCGCATTCAGCAAATTAACTGTTCCAATAACATTTGTTTTTACAAATGACAATGGATCAGTAATGGAACGATCTACATGCGACTCAGCTGCAAAAAGTAGTACTCCATCAAATTTATGTTATATAAAAAGAGCGTCTATAAAAGTAGCATCGACTATATCCCCATTTACAAAAGTATAATTTGGAGCATCTTGGATATCGGTTATATTTTCCAAGTTACCAGCATAAGTCAAAGCATCCAAATTAAAAATATAATAATTAGGATATTTATTTACAAAACGTCTTACAACATGTGATACTATAAAACCAGCACCACCAGTGATTAATAGTTTTTTCTTTTTTTTTCTTTGTTACGAATTTCTCGAATTTTTTCGAATTATTTCAAATTAATGTTATTTTTTAAGCTCATGAAAGATTCTTCTTCAAATTCATCTACAAAATCAAAATTCGATAAACTATTTTATGATTAAAATCTATTCGATTAATTCGAAGTAATTCGTTTTTAAATTAGTTTTTAAATTAGTTTTAATTAGTTTTAATTCGCAATAAATCCATGCATTTTCTTAAACTCTCTTTGTATTCTGGTACTGCAACGCCAAAACTATTTTTTATTTTACTTTTATCCAATAGAGAATAGGCTGGACGTTTTGCAGGTGTAGGATAATTAGAGGCTGGGATTCCGCCAACTTCACAGTCAAAACCGCCAATCTCTTGAATCGCTAAAGCAAAGTCGTACCAACTAATTTCTCCTTCATTAGAGAAATTATAGATGCCAGATTGCCAATTTTTGTGTTCCATGATAGTCATGATGGCTTTTGCTAAATCAGCTGCATAGGTTGGACTACCTACCTGATCATTAACCACATTTAGGCTGTCTCTTTCTTGCATCAAACGAGACATTGTTTTTACAAAATTATTGCCAAAACTAGAATACACCCATGAAGTCCTAATTATTATTGCATTTGGGTTTTGTTCTAAACACGCTTTTTCACCTGCTAATTTAGTAACACCATATACATTTATAGGATTTGTTTGTGCCGTTTCGGTCAAAGCTATAGCTGAGTTTCCATCAAAAACATAATCTGTAGAAATATGAATTAATTTACAATCATTAGCATTACTCCATTTAGCCATAATAGCTATCGACTGGTGGTTTAGCACATCTGACAACTCCACTTCTGTCTCAGCTTTATCAACCGCAGTATGCGCTGCACAATTAATTATTATTTGAGGATTAATTTCTGCTACTTTTTTCTCTAAATGATTTAAATCGCAAAGATCTAATTCTTGATAATCGGTAAAATCCCATTCGTATTGCGTCGTACTAATAGCAATTTCTCTAATTTCTGAACCTAACTGTCCATTTGCGCCTGTAATTAATATTTTTTTTAACTTTCTACTTTTTATCATTTTATGAAACTATAAAAATCTTATTTCGTAATTAGAATTCCCAATCAATTTGGTCAAAATTAGGTAATACTAAATCCTTCTCAGAAACAATTAAATCCTCAAGATTTATTTGCCAATCAATTGCTAAAGTAGGGTCATCATACCGAATTCCTCTTTCACTATCTTTGTCATACAGTTGATCTACTTTATACATAACCGACGTAGTAGCACTCAAAACTGAGAATCCATGAGCAAAACCCGGAGGTATCATTAATTGTTTTCTATTCTCAGCACTCAAAATCACGCTAAAGTGTTGACCATAAGTAGATGATTTTGCACGTAAATCAACTGCTACATCAAGAATCTCCCCTTCTAAAACTCTCACTAATTTTGCTTGCGCAAAAGGATTGATTTGCAAATGCAAACCACGAATCACTCCTTTGGTTGAAAACGATTGATTATCTTGAATAAAATCATAAAGTATTCCAGCATCATTGTATATAGATTTCTTGTAGGATTCAAAAAAGAAGCCCCGCTCATCTTTAAAAACATTTGGCTCAATTATTAAGAGATCCGCGATATTTAAATTTTTGATTATCATAAGTTAAAAATAATGAATTTATCAATAGATTAAAAAAAATAAGGTTTATAAAGAAAAATCTCTATAAACCTTGTCAATAAATGATATCAAATAAAATTACTTTTTAAGTATTTTTTTATACCAAGGACTCTTTTCCAGTTGTACGCCATAGCCGTAACCATAACCATATCCTTTTGTAGAATCAGTATCGTTAAGTAGCATACACATATTTGGCAACTTTTCCTCTCTGTACAACGTATTTGGAATGTTCAACATTCTCTTCTCTAAAAAATTAGCTCTAGCTACATAAACAAAGCAATCAGCATATTTAGCAATCAATAATGTATCTGTAACTAAGCTAACTGGAGCTGTATCAACAATAATATAATCATACTGACTTTTTAAAATATCAAATAGATCGTCTGTTTTTCTATTCATAAGTAATTCAGCAGGATTAGGTGGTATAATACCTGCAGGAAGAACATGAAAATCATTAAAACCATCATATTTAACAATTAGATCTTCTAAAGCTAAAGTTTTTGAGGATAAATAGTTCGTAACGCCTCGGTCTGGTAAAGTTAAATACTCATCTAATCTTGGACTTCTAATATCCATACCAATCAACAAGACTTTCTTACCTGATAATGCGAAGGTAGCAGCTAGATTTACCGAAACAAAGGTCTTTCCTTCTTGAGGAAATGTAGATGTTAAAAAAATAGTTTTAGCGCGACCTTCTGAAACTTTAGTAAGCATAAATTCTAAATTGGTCCTAATAATTCGTAATGCTTCTGCTGAACTCGTTCTACTTTCGGACTGTATAATCTCGGATGGAGAATCAGACGTAGGCACATCTCCAATAAATGGAATTAAAGTTTTTCCTTCTAAATCTAAACGACTCTTGATTTTAGTATCCATCAAATCCATTAGATAAATTATCCCAAATGGCAACAAGATTCCAAGAAGTAAAGTAGCTAAATAGACAATAGTCTTTTTAGGAGATACAGGTTTATCGTTTGCTTTAGCAGAATCAATAACTCGCGCATTTGGCTCAGTGGCGGCTAAGGAAATTGCAGTTTCCTCTCTTTTTTGTAATAAATACAAATACAATTCTTCTTTTACTTTTTGTTGTCTAGCTATTACTCTAAACTGACGTTCTTGTACTGGTATTTTCCCTATTTTTGAATTCAAAATACTTTCATTGCTATTTAAATCTCTTTTTTGAATAGTCAAATTGGACTGCATTCGAAGTAAACTAGACATTACATTTGACTTTAAAGAAAATATTTGTTGATCTAATTTAAGCACAGATGGGTTTTCTGTAGTCGCAGATTTTAAAATCCTATTACGATCTAGTACTAAAGCATTATAAGAGTTGATTAAAGTACTTGCTTCACCTTGTGTTGAAATGATATTGCTGGGTAATAAATCTCCATTAGAACTCTTTTTCATAAAGCTCAGCAATGACGAAACCACATTTAACTGAATTTCAGTTTCAACTCCTTTTTTGTCATACTCATTTGAACCTTCGATATAAAGCTTTGCTTCAGTCTCAATGTCGGTCACTTTGTTAGAAGTTTTAAAGCTTTCAACATTTTTTTCAACACCCTCTAATTCTTGTGTAATGATTGCTAATCTTTCATTTATAAATTTTGAAGTATTCTCCGATATAAAATTTTTATCAGCCGCAGCGTCATTGTTATAAATAACCACTAAACTATCTAAAAAATCTTCCGCTTTTTTAACTACTGGATCATTAATAGATATTTCCACAACGCTGCTTGATTTACTGACAGGCGTCACGTTTAATCTATCCCTGAAGCTCTTAGTAACAATCTCTAAAGGAGTAATAATAATACTAACTTCTTTATTATTATCTGAAATTTCATTTTTAATTAATTTAGATTTATTAATAATAAACTGCCCATACTGAGTACTTATAATTTGACCATAACGAAATTTGTTGTTCGAATTTAAATTTATTTTAGACTTGGGATTTACCAACTGATTCTTTAGTTCAAAATTATTAGGTCCTAATTCAGTAAAAGTAAAATTCATTTTATTATCATAGAATTGATCATCAGGGTTTAATAAAGTCACTTCTATAGGAGAGTCTTTGTAAGTATCGGAATCAATAATTCTCCCTTCGACTATTATACTTACATTCAACTTCAAATTCTTAACCGTACTCTCTACTAAGGTTCTGGATTTTAAAATCTCAATTTCATTATCCAAATTACTTTTGATACCTCCGCCGATATCCGCAAAAGCAGATAGCTCTGAAAGCATTCCGCCTTTCTTTTCATCCTTAACTAAAATTGTCGTTGCAGCTCTAAATTGAGGTGTACTGTATCTTAAATAAATAAAAGCAATAAACAAAAAAACAAAAATACCCAAAGCGAACCACTTCCATCGAATTAGGTATATATCTAAAAATGCCTTTAAATCAAATTCATTTTCTAAATTATAATCAAACTTGTTATTCTCCATTTTTAATTTATTTTCCAGTGGTAACTATTAGTGTAATCAAAGTAATCAATATAGATGTAATAGAAATAATTACACCCGTGTTAGGGCCTACTGCAGCACCGTTTATTTTACTCTTATTGGGTTCAACATAAACCACGTCATTTTGAGCTAGATAGTAAAAAGGGGAATTAATAAAATCGGCTTTTGTAATATCAACTCTATTAAAGGATTTAATTCCATCTATTTCTCTAATTACTAATATATTATCTCTTTTCCCATAAATTGTTAAATCATTTGCCTTGGATATAGCCTCGATCAATGTCATTCTTTCTGAAGGTACATCATAAATCCCGGGTAAAGCAACTTCACCTTGCACAGAAATCTTAAAATTTGCAATTCTGATGTTTATAATTGGGTTTTTTATGTAATTTCCAATTTTAGTGTGAAACATACTTAAGATCTCAGTTCTAGTTAAACCACTTACTTTCAGTTTGCCTAAAACCGGAAAATTAATATTCCCTTGTGCATCTACTAGATACAACTGCATTGTTGACTGCGCATTGACCAAATCTAAATTTTTCACGCTCTGTAAACTTACAGATTGTAAGTTAAAAGGGGCTGCAATTTCTGGATCTTCAGCAGATACAATTATTGATAACAAATCGTCTGGTTGAATCTTTATTTCATAAGAGTTTACAATTGAATTTGCGCTTAAACCATCAATATTCTGGTAGTAAATTATATCTTTCCTTGAGGCGCAAGATATGATAAGTAATGGTATAAAAAAGAGTGCTATTTTTTTCATCAAAAGATTTTATTTAGTTTTTTTTTAAAGTTGCAAAAGTATGTTTTTTTTTAAAAAAAACAGGTTTAAATATAAATGAATTTACATTATTAACTTTATTTATCTAATATTTAATTTGTAGAGTTAATATTAAAAATTTCTTACAAAATATTCTTCACTTGAGTCACATTACTATCATTAAAAAAAATGCGCAATAGCAATTAATTTATTAATCTCGATATGAATTACCTCAAATTCTTCTTGAACCTCTTCTACAATAATAATTTTCGCAAGGTGCGTATTAATGGTTTTTTGATGTATCTTTCAGTAACTCCTCATATATTTTTTCTCAAGGTGGTAATACCACAATTTTAATTTCGATATCATTTTATAAGAATATATCAATCTAATTTAATCGCCTTGCGTGCTAAATCGATAATTTTAACTGGTTTACCCATATCAAAAATATAAATCTGACCTCACTTCCCTATTGCACCTGCCTGCAAAACCAATTTATAAGCTTTTGGAATTGTCACAAAGTACGTAATAATATCATTATGAGTAATCGTTAGTAGTCCGCCTTCTGCAATGTGCTTAGTAAATAAAGAGACAATAGAACCATTGGAGCCCAATACATTTCCAAAACGAGTCGTGAAAAATTTTGTTGCATTAGTACCTTTTTCTTTAAGTCTCGAAGTTGCAGTGAATGCACATATTTTTCGGCTATCCTTTTACTAAAACTAATGACGTTAGTAGGATTAACTGCTTGTTCAGTAGACATCATAACAAATTTTTTAACATTGTAAAGGCGTGATAGGTATGATAGGATTTTAGTTGCCTCAATTTTGTAAAAATAGCTCGACAAGGATTTTGCTGAATCAACAGGACGGGCTTGTAAGCAGCGGCATGAAGGACAACTTGAGTAAAGTTTTATTCCTGAAAATCATTTGAATTACTTACCTAATCCTGATATCAGTAACAACAGTTTGTATTTTTGCAATGGTGATGCTATTTACAGTCTCTAACGTTATACCTTGCCGCGAAGTTTCCACTTGATCCAATTTTTTATTTTTTTTGAATTAAAAACTAAAACTTGACGGACAATTTCACTTACTATCGATTCCACTGCTACAGTTATTAAAATAACTTTATCGCTTAATTGATTAAATATTAATTTATATTCTAGGACAATTGGGTTTCAATCTTAAAGATTTTCAATTTATATCTTATTCACCATTTGAATAATATTCCTTTGCTTTTCCCACTCTGAAATTAAAGTTATTGTAAAAACTTTCAAATTAAATACTAAACACTGATCAACAATAACGAAGTGTTATTATTTTTGCATTACTTTACCTCCTATAATTACACTCTGCGCTCCAACATTACGGATTAAAGTTGGTAGCTTTTTCTCTTGTACTAAAATCGGTAAATCTAATATTTGCTGCGACTCATTCTCATTATTTTTATCAACAAAACCGAAAATTATCAAAGGTATTGGGTTTTCAAGCTTTAAAGCATTAGCTAATGTTATTGCTTTACCGTCAGCACCGTAAATAACTGTTTGTATCAGTTTTAAATTCCTTTCCTCCGAAAAGTACAAATCAAAAGTCTGTTTTACCACAACTCAATTTAAAAAAGAGAGCAAAAAGAAAGTACAAAAATAATAAAAAGCATAATCTTTAATAATATTTTTTCATTCAACAAAACTCCTGCAAAAAAAATAAATAATAGGGCACCGACAAAATTGCTCTATATAAAATAGAAGTTAAACCGTATCAATATTAAAGTAAAGTTTAGTAATGCCTAAATAATTTCTAAAAAGCCCTAGTAAAAATAAATTTTTTCAAAATAGGGAGGCTATATAAATAAAATAATGAAAAGTAGTAATATATCTTAAAAATGCAACTTTGAAAGTAAAAAAAGTAAATAAAAAACAGATTAAATGATCAATCAAGTAAGCTAATACTATTATACACTGCGGCAACTAACCTAAATTATTTAAATTTATTCAAAAACTTTCTATGGATAAAAAATCAGAAATAACTATTGTTCGTTTATTAGTGATAAGAATATCATTTTTTTTATTTTACAATTTTTTATTAATCAAGTACAAAGAATATGCCTAATTTGTGGGGTTTTAATGAAACTATTAAAAAAACTACAGAAAATATTAATTATCTACCTATCATTTCAAAGATTATGAATACACTATAAAATAAAATTACAGCTGATAATGTAATAAATAAAAACCAAACAATTCCTTCACATGGTTACTTCCAAAATATTGCTGATTTTATAAAGCAAAGTATTAAAAAATTATTGAAATTTCGAAAACTCAGATTATCAAATTTCATATGTATATCCAGATAAATAAAATTTCCAAATATTTAAACTAAACTCGAACTATCTTTTAGCTTTATACACACTTAAACAAATTATCGTTTCCATGTATTCCATACTAAATTAACGAAACAGTAAAATAGTATTGTTTAGTAGAGAGTAAAAACATAACTATATCAACTGTAAAATGTTTTTAAGTAAAAATTACTTCTTTAAGACAAAAAAGTGATATTAAGAAACTTTATTCTCTTTCTTTCAGCGTCGGTAGTGCTAAAACCAGAAGTTAAGCGCAGACATTTCGCAAATAAATTTTCAACTACAATAATTCTCTGATAATCTAATTTTTGAACGATAGTCTGAAAAAAAAACGTATCTCACTTTAAATGAGTATTGGATATGTTTAATAAATATTTTATTGAAGTTTACAAAAATATTAATTACATGTATAAAGTCATAATCGGATTAATCCCCGCTTATTAAGTATTAAAATCTAAATTCATTTCACTAGAAAATCTATAAATAGTTTTGTCTGATGTGTATTATATAATGTGAAAAAAAATATTGGGAAAAGTAAAACACTAAACCGATTTAAAAATAAAATTGTTCTTTCATTGATAATTTCATCAAAAGGATATAATAATAAAGCAAAAACTACATAGGGTGAAAATCGATAAGAAACAATAGGATTTATAAAAAAAGTACTTCCATAAAAAATTATGGTGGTAACAATTATAGGATGTAACATTTGACGTTTATACAATAGACAACCCGCGATAACTAAAATAAAAATGAAAAGAAAAAATAAGACATGTATAAACCCAACAACTGGAATTCCTTTTGAATAAATTGTAATTTTAGATAAAATAGATTCAAATTCGGGGAAAGTTGACATAAAAGGTTTAAGCACAAAATATATTAAAAACAATAAAAGAGGACCTAATAATAAGAACTTAAAATACGATTTCGATTTATGAAAGTAGGTAACCAACATTAAAAAAGAACTAATATGCATGAACGGTGATAGCAAAATCCAATTGAACTTCTCCTGTCTGTATTTGTAGTAAAAAAAAAGTGCAAATAATATATAAGCAGGTCCATTCCTAAGAAAAACATAACCAAATATAAAATAATGTAAAACAAATAGTAAGACTTTTTTCCAAATTTCTACATCTTCCCTATAAAGTAACCATATAAAAAAAAGTGTGGTAATTAAAAAATTAGACCAATACATCGCACTAAAAACATCCTCCTTGCTATTTATAAAGGTTTTAAATAAAGCATATAAAGAATAGAGATAAGGTTCATTAAGTAAAAAAGAAAGAAAACCATTTGGTTTACGGAAAATATCAAAATTGTAGTAAAAAAAATAATCTTTATTCAAATTAAAACTGATTACTATTCTAAGTATGAAGGAATTAATTAGAAAAGAAACTAAAAAAATATTTTTTTTAATTCTATCCGCTGATTCTAAACAAACAAAGTAATAGGACAAAAAAGTTAAAAGTAATGGGCAAATTATAAGTATCATCTAATAAAAATAAGAATTAAAACTAGAGTAATATGCACCAAAATTCGACTACTAGTTAAAATATGAATTTCTTTATGACCACCCCCATCATCTATTGCACCCATTATTCTAGGATCTATAAAAAGTATAATTAACATCGAACCAAACATATTAATAAACTGAGTCAATGAACTCAAAATTAAAGCTTTTTGATTAAAATAAAAGCTTACATAATATAGAAAGGTAATACTAATAGAAAATAAAAAACCTGCTATATAATTAGTGATGAAAAGAATCCAATTAGTAGAAAAAAAAGTAAATCCATCTTTGGCCCGCTCTTTTACTTCTACTAGTTGAAGAACTTTTGATTTTCCAAAAAAACGATTCAAAGTTTTAATAATTTTTGTAGAAAAAGAAGAGGTGAATTTAAAAGAATATAACGGTAATAAAAACAAAACTACTAAAAAGTGTGCCATTATCGTAATGGTCCATACTTCTTTCTTATCCTTTATTGACTCTGTTGTGTAAGCCATTACTGGAATGAAGATTAAAATAAAGCCGCGGGAAAAATATTGAAAAATATTTATTAATGCTAAAAGGTGTCTCGTGTTTTTATTATCTTGAATATAGTATTTTAAATGATATACTGAAACATCAATAAATATAGAAAAAGCATACGCAATTGAAGCTATTATAAACATAAACACGAATAAAAAAAGATGTAAACTCTAAAGGAAATTTAAAGCATATTTAGAGTTTCCATTTTTAATTTTTAAATACAGGTTGATATTTCTTGAAAAAATAAATCTGATAAAAACACTTTGTCTTAATGTATTTAAAATTATTTAAAAAACTTATTTACAACTTCTTTTATTCTTTCTCTTTCAGCTTTTGTCAAATTAGATCCAGAAGGAACACACAATCCATATTCAAATAAAGTTTCGGCTATTTTAGTCCCATAATAAGGATATTTGTCGAAAATAGGCTGTAAGTGCATCGGTTTCCACAAAGGGCGAGACTCAATATTGGCTTGCTCAAAACACAACCTCAGCGTTTCACGATCGATTCCTACAGCAGCATTGGGTTCGATTACAATTGCTGTTAACCAATAATTTGCAAAATAATCGTCATTAGGAACAGTAAAGACGGTCACGACATCAATAGTAGCAAATAAATCCACATAGAAATCATGCATATCTCTTCTCAATTGCACATGAGCATCTAGCACCTCCATTTGGCCACGACCAATTCCTGCACAAATGTTACTCATTCTATAATTATAACCTATTTCTGAATGTTGGTAATGCGGAGCCTCATCTCTAGATTGAGTAGCAAAAAATACCGCCTTATCTTTCAATTCTTTTGACTTTGCCACTATCGCTCCACCTCCCGAAGTGGTGATGATTTTATTCCCATTAAAAGATAACACACCTATATCACCAAATGTTCCGCACTTATGCCCTTTGTAAGAACTTCCTAGGGCCTCGGCGCTATCTTCTAGAACAGGAATGTCGTATTTATGAGAGATCGCTTTTATAGCATCAATTTGATAAGGTACTCCATATAAATGAACTGCTATAATAGCCTTTGGTTTCTTACCTTTAGCGATACAATCTACAATTGCTTCTTCTAATGCTTTAGGGCAAATATTCCAAGTCTCTTCTTCACTATCTATAAAAACAGGAGTTGCTCCCAAATATAAAATTGGATTAGCAGAAGCCGAAAAAGTCATACTTTGACAAATTACTTCATCGCCCGCCTTTACATCTAATAAAATAAGTCCCAAATGTATGGCTGCCGTCCCAGAACTTAAAGCGCCTACATGAACTTCATTTCCTAAATACTTTTCAAGATCCTTTTCGAGCCCGTTCACATTGGGACCTAAAGGTGCTACCCAGTTCGTATCAAAAGCTTCGTTAACAAATTTCTGCTCGTTTCCACCCATGTGTGGTGAAGAAAGCCATATTTTAGAATTGGTCATTTTATATATCTATATATTGTTTTAAAAATTATTTTTATATCTCCTAAAAAACTACGGTTATAATAATATTCCACATTCATTTTTAATTTATCAGGGAATAGTACAGAATTATTATATTCAAATGGATTTTTTTTATTTGCTAAAATTTGTTCTTCGTTAAAGTATTTTATAGATGCTTCACTAGTTAAGCCTGGTTTCAGTTCTAATATCTTCGTAGCGTCACCCTCCAAAATATCGTAATATCCAGGAATATCCGGCCTTGGTCCTACAAAACTCATGTCTCCTTTTAGAATATTAATAAGTTGAGGCAATTCATCTAGTTTTAATTTTCGTAAAAACATTCCGATGAAAGTTGTTTTTCTTGTAACCGGATGTATTGTTTTAAATTTAATAATCTTGAAAGTTTTCCCAAACTTTCCAATTCTATCTTGCATAAAAAACCCATTGGAACATGTATCATAACTAGCCAAAATAAATAATCCAATTAATAGAAAATTTAACACTAGAATACCTAAAAAAGAAAATAAAAAATCGAAA
Source organism: Flavobacterium sp. PL12 (assembly GCF_039123485.1). Lineage (NCBI taxonomy): Bacteria > Pseudomonadati > Bacteroidota > Flavobacteriia > Flavobacteriales > Flavobacteriaceae > Flavobacterium > Flavobacterium sp. PL12. The sequence goes on along the minus strand of NZ_JBANDI010000002.1, from coordinate 131,214 downwards.
ATACGTTTAGAAATCAATTTTATTTATATATAAAATCACTAGGCTTTCTGAAACTTAATCGGTTTTGCAGGAATTCCTACGGCTGTACAATTTTCAGGCAAAGATTTAGAAACAACTGCCCCTGCACCAACAATTGTATTCTGCCCTATTTGAAGTTGATTAATTATTTTCGCACCAGTTCCAACATAAACTCTTTCTTCTATCAAAACTTCACCAGAAATATTTACTGAAGGCATAAAAGATGAAAATGAAGATATTGTCGTATCATGCCCAACAGTACACATCCAGTTCAATATTACAAAATCTTTAATAAAAATATTACAACTGATAATACATCCAGCACAGATTATATTTCCTAAGCCAATTTCTACAAAATCATCTGAGATCAAAACATTTGGATGGATAATGTTGGGGAAATCTAATTTGGTATTTTTAATTTTATTAAAAATACCAAATTTTATTTTTGGATCTCCTATTGCGATAACAATCGAACAATTCTCATTGATTCCATTAATATCTTCAATTCCTCCTAAAACAGGATGCCCATTCACAATCTCTCCTTTTTTAAATCCATCGTCATAAAAACCGAGAAACACAAAAGTTGGAGTAACTTTATTTATAGAATCCAACATCGTTTTCACTTCTCTACCAAAACCACCTGCACCAATAATTGCAATATTTTTCATTATTTTATTTTTTAGTTCCTTTAAAAGCCTCCATAGTCATTTGCCCCTCTTGAGATATACCCTCTCTAAAAAAAACTTTTTTTATCGTAAGAATAATTATTTTAAAATCTAATAAAAAGGATATATGATCCACATACCATACATCCAATTCAAATTTAGTGTCCCAACTTATGGTATTTCTACCATTGACCTGAGCCCAACCGGTAATTCCGGGTTTTACTTCATGTCTTCTATTCTGAAAATCAGAATACAACTCTAAATATTGAGGCAAAAGTGGTCTAGGCCCGATAATGCTCATATCTCCTTTTACAACATTTAACAATTGCGGAATTTCATCTAAAGATGTTTTACGAACAAAAGATCCTACTTTTGTTAATCGCTCGCAATCTGAAAGTAAATTTCCGCGAGCATCTTTCTTATCATTCATTGTTTTAAACTTTATAATGCTAAAAACAGCTCCGTTTTCACCAGGTCTTCTTTGCACGAAAAATGGCTTTCCATCATTTGCAATACCTAAAAATAGTATTAAAAGTAAAAATATAGGCAAAATTGCCAGTAATACAATAAATGCTACAACAAAATCTATCGTTCTTTTAAAGAATGATTTATACATTTATTTTATCTTTTATTAAATTGTACGAACGCTCTACACGATATTGTGCTTGAAGTAAATTCCATGCGCTCTCTTTCATCTGATTGTAATTTGTTTCATTAGAAAGTATCTTTTTAATGGCACTTTGCATTTTTTCAGTATCTCCAGAAATTACTTTATACCCACACTTATATTCTTCAATCACATCACCAATATCTGTATTCATATCTGTCGCGGCAATGATTGGCATTTTCATTTCTAAATAAGAAAGTAATCGTGATGGAAAATTCGGTATCGTAAAATCTTTATGCAAAAATATCATTCCAACATCGCAGGCATTTAATAATAAATCATAATCTTCTTTCGGCAAACCTGCTAATAATAATGCATTTTTAGGCTTAATTTCTGCAAACCATTTTCCAATTCGATCGTATTCGGTCCCAGAACCAACAATCAAAAAAAATACATTTTTGTCTGTAGCTGATAAAATAGTTTCTAATAAAAAATCTAAACCTTGTGGTTTTCCTAAATTCCCTCCATAAACAAAGATTTTTTTATCATTTGGAAGATTGTATTTCAACCTTATAGTTTTCTTTTCTACTTCATTTTGATTAAAATCTCTTGACTGAACCGAATTCGGATTTATTTCAACTTTACTACTATTAATTGATGGATTATGTTTTAATATATAATTTTTATTTGCATCAGACATACAGCCAATAGTGTCCGAAATTGCATATAATGTTTGCTCTTTATCTAGAAACATTTTATGAAGTATTCCATTTTCTTTCAACATTTTCATATCTACAGCGTTTTGAGGAAAAATATCCTTCAGCAATAGATAAGAATAGGCGTCGTCTCTTTTTTTTATAAAATTAATAACTTTAGAAAACGTAATTGGTGGAGTTGAATAGATAACTAAATCAAACTTTTCTTTAAAAAAATGTTTTTTTATGGCGCTAAGAAACTGATATTCTATTGCTAATGTCCCCAAACCCTTTTCAACAATATTAGTTTTTTGAAGATTAAATGTTTTTACATTTAAAATTGTTCCTTCTTTTTCTTTTCTAATAGAACTTTTCTTTTTTTCTCTTCGTTCAATTGGACAAACAGCAAAGACTTCATGACCTTCTTCATAAAATTTACGAAGAAGATCCGTGTAAATTCCTCTATCTTTAAAGGAACTAATTTTCACCATAGTTAAAAAAAGTACTTTCATTTTATAATTCTCTCCAAACTGTTCTTTTAACATAATCCGTGTAACTCAATATGATACGAACCATTTTTTCAGAAACATTTGGCATAGAATAATCAGCGACAGGTCTAAAATTTCTTTCACTACCTATTTTCTGATATTGTAATTGTACTAATCCTTGCATAATTCTTTCTGGATTTAATCCTACCATCATAACCGAAGTTTCTTCCATTGCTTCAGGTCTTTCATGAGCATCTCTAATATTTAACGCTCTAAAATTTAATATGGAAGATTCCTCCGCTATAGTACCAGAATCAGATAAAACGGCAAAAGCTTTCATTTGCAACGCATTATAGTCGTTAAAACCTAAAGGCTTTAAGAACTGAACGTTTTTGTGCATTTCGATATTTTTCTTATCTATCATATTTTGCGTTCTTGGATGCGTGCTTACAATGATTGGAAAATCGTATTTTACAGCAATCAAGTTCAAACTGTCCATTAGACCTTGGAAATTTTGCTCGCTATTTATGTTTTCTTCTCTGTGTGAAGAAACAACAAAAAATTTGCCTTCTTCTAGACCTAATCTTTCCAGAACATTAGAAGCTTGAATGGATGGCAAATAATGATGTAATACTTCATACATAGGTGAACCTGTTTTGATAATTCTATCTGCTGGCAAACCTTCTCTCAATAAATATTCTCTAGCTATATCGCTATAGGTTAGATTAATATCTGAAACATGATCCACTATCTTGCGATTCGTTTCTTCAGGAACACGTTGATCAAAACAACGATTTCCTGCCTCCATATGGAAAATTGGAATATGTCTTTTCTTTGCTGGAATGGCACAAAGACAACTATTAGTATCGCCTAAAACTAAAAACGCATCTGGTTTTTCGCTTTCTAATAAAGGATCTATTTTTATTAAAATTTGCCCAACAGTTTCAGTAGCTGTAGCTCCTGCTGCATTCAAGAAAAAATCAGGTTTACGTATACCTAAATCATCAAAGAAGATTTGGTTCAATTCGTAGTCATAATTCTGTCCAGTATGAACAATAACGTGCTCGATAGCTTCTGAAGCATCTAATGCTGCCATAACTCTTGATAATCTTATAATTTCTGGACGGGTTCCTACAACCGTCATTACTTTTAATCTTTCTTTCATTTTATATTTTCATTGGAACGCGGATCAAACTGATTTAACAGATTTCCACGGAAATTTTTTATTCAGTGTATATTTTTCTTTTAAACTGGGACTTCTTTCCGAAATTCAATAACAGCCCGACTTCTATTTCTGTAGCTTTTAGATAATTTATAAGTTGGCATTCGTGTTCTTCATGTAAATTTTCAGCAGCCTTAAGTTAGAGTATTATATTTTCTTCCACCACTAGATCTATAAAATATTCACCCATTAATCCTTCTTCATAAAAAACCTTAATCGCAACTTGTCTTTAGCATTCAAACCTAGCTTTTGTAACTCTATTAAAATTGCATTTTCATAAACCTTCTCCAAAAAACCATATCCTAATGTATTAAACATTATAAAAAACTTTAATAATCACATCTGTAAATTCTTTATGCAGCAACATCGTTTATAGTTTAAAATTAAATAAATCCGCAAGCATCCGCTAAGTCCGCGTTCAATCAAACATTTTCAAAGTAAGTATCATGATCGATTGGATCATAAAACTCATTTATCCAAAAATTGGTATATAAAACTTCATCACCTATATTTTTGATATTGTGCGTGTACCAAATAGGCATATCAACGTAAGCAGGTTCTTCACCATCCAAATAAAAATCTAAAACTTCATCCGTTCCAATTCTTCGCAACTGAATTAAAGCTTTTCCTTTTATTACTGCAAAGCGTTCAATTTTTCTGGTGTGGTAATGATTTCCTCTAGTTATTCCCGGAACTGTCGTAGAGAAAGAAACTTGTCCTCCTACTCCAAGACGAATCACTTCAACAAAACTTCCTCTTGAATCAGTATGTTGGGTAAATTTTACTGGAAAATGATTGGCGATATCCATGTAGCAACGAAATGTATTGAACAAATTCAATTCGAATATGTTGGCTATTGTTGGAATAATACCATTATCTTGATATTGATTTTTATAGTTTTCTAAAAGAGCTAATAGTTGAGAAACCTTAGATTCCGATGTATGTTTTACGATCGCCTCAGGTTTTCCTTCCTCACTTCTAATTTCAGAAATTATAGCATTGACTAATTCTCCAACATAAATCAACTTTAAATCACCATCTGCATCTATTACAGGAGTTTCATTGTGTGCTAATTTATGACTGAAAGTTGCTACCACAGAATTATAATTAGGATGACCAAAAGGACCAAAGACATTAGGTATTATCATTCCAGAAAATTTTCCTTCTGAATTAGCAGCCCAATCAATCATTAGTGCTCTACCTTCCTTTTTAGATTTACCGTAAAGATTGTCTCTTTCTTCTTGAGTCGAAGAAGAAAACAGTACATGAGCTTTACTATTAGTTGCAGTAAGGGATTTAACTAATTTCTGAACCAAACCTAAATTGGTATCATAAATAACTTTCGGATCATTGTGTCGATTCATAGCCGCTAAATGGACAATGACATCACAATGTGACACAAAATCATTTAATTTATTTTCATTCTCGAAATATTCCTTCTGAAAATCAATTCGCTCGAACTCTGCTGGAAACAATGCAATTGTATTATACAAATGTGTACCAACAAATCCAGCCTGACCCGTAATTCCTATTTTTAACATCTTTTTTTCTTAATTATTAAAGTAGTTGATATCAAATCGATATTCATCACTAACTGCTCCTAAACTATGGTTAGACATAGCCATTAATCTTGAATTTTCTTCCAAGGATTGAATACTTGTAACATATCCTTTTGGAACATGAAGTACGTCAAAAGTAGCTGCACTTAACGTAAATGACTCAAATGATAACTCCTTTGAAGGATTTTTCCAATTATCAATAGCTCTTGTACAAATTTTAAAACTTCCCTGAACCGCAGAAAACCATCTCTGCTCAATTTGATGTCCCTGCCATCCTCTTACAAAATTTAATACTGCATTTTCAATAAAGTAAATGCGCTTTACTTCTATTGCGTTAAATTCATTATTGAATGAGATAGTTCCTCTATCATCTGAATCACTATTTCCCTTTATTATATTTGGACTCTCTTCCATTTATGACCATATTTATTTTTGACTTTATTTTGAATTACGCTAAGTTATTCAGTTATTGTAGGCAGACTTAAAAAGATTTAAAATATTTTTTTAATCAACATCTAAACTGAATACTTACAACTTTTGCCTGAATACTGCCTCTATCCTGGCATTTGTTCTACATCTTCACCGAAAATTTCTTTTCGAATTAGAGGAAGAGTGGATATTAATTTCTTCAATCCTTCAATACCTTCTTGAGTGGCATTGTGTGAATGATAATCTTCAATCATTGCTACCTCTTCTTCTCCTTGCGAAAAATAGGCGGCATAATTTAAATCTCTGTTGTCCGCTGGCACTCGATAAAAATTGCCCATATCTTCTGCTTTGGACATTTCTTCTCTAGTACAAAGCGTTTCATATACTTTTTCACCGTGGCGTGTACCGATGATTTTTATTGGAACAGTTTTTCCTGTTAATTCAATTAAAGCTAGTGCTAAATCTCCAATTGTTCCAGAGGGGGCTTTATTGACGAATAAATCACCAGGATTTGCATTTTCAAAAGCGAAAAGTACTAAATCTACGGCATCATCAAGTGACATAAAAAAACGAGACATGTTTGGATCTGTAATCGTAATGGGTTCGCCTTTTTGAATTTGATTCAAAAACAACGGAATCACCGACCCACGAGAAGCCATTACATTTCCGTAACGGGTCAAGCAAACTACCGTGTCTTTCAAATTACGAGCTTCAGCGACTGCGACTTTTTCCATCATCGCTTTGGAGATTCCCATCGCATTGATTGGATAAGCTGCTTTGTCTGTGGACAAACAAATCACTTTTTGCACACCATTACTTGCCGCAGCACGGATTACATTTTGAGTACCTTCCACATTGGTCTTCACCGCTTGCATAGGGAAAAATTCACACGAAGGCACTTGTTTTAAAGCAGCTGCATGAAAAACATAATCTACTCCACGAGTAGCGGGTTCTACAGAAGTATAATCGCGAACATCACCAATATAATATTTTATCTTATCATTTTTATACAAATTTCGCATGTCGTCTTGTTTTTTCTCATCGCGAGAAAAAATACGTATTTCTTTGAAATGATCCGTGTGCAGAAAACGGTGAAGTACAGCTGTACCGAAAGAGCCGGTGCCTCCAGTAATTAAAAGTGTTTTATTTTGTATTTTCATAATCAATATATTTTAAACTGAGTGCCAAATTTTTACAATTTCTGGCCATACAAAGGAAATACTATAACTTTCTGAAACTCTTTTAAGTGCATTTGTTTTGCAGTTTAGAGCGAATTGATTGTCATTAAGCATATTTTCGATTGCATTTTTTAATTGCAATGCATTATGGGTTTCTACGCAAATTCCGCAGCTTAAACCTTCATTTTTGACATTTAAAATTTCTGGAATTGCTCCAACATTTGTAGCAATTATAGCACAACCACAGGCCATACTTTCTAGTATTACGTTTGGGAAGCCTTCGGAATAAGATGGCAATACAAAAATTTCGGTAGCAAGCATATGTTTTATAGTGTCACTGTATTCTTTTTCGCCATGAATTTTAATCCTACTAAAATCATTTCCGATTGCTTTCTTTAGTTTTTCTCTAGTATCTCGAGAAACATAACCAATGAAGTCAACTTGTACATCATCAATTTGTTTACAAGCTTCTATTAATTCGAAAACACCTTTAGTAGCAACCATGTGACCTACAAAAACAATGGTTCGAGCCTTTCTTTGTGTTTTATTGTAGTTAATTGCTATTATTTCCTCTGCATTTGAATTGAGTGGATTGGGTAAATAAATTACATTTGCAAATCCGTAATTATGTAAAGCTTCAAATGAATTATTATCCATAACAATAACCTTATTAGCCAATTTCAACACCTTTTCAAGTAGATATTTTTCCCAATTATTATTACCGAAAATAACGGGTATCCTACCAAAGTGAAAGTGAATTACAGTTTTAATTTTACTTTTTTTGGACAAGTGCAACAAAAATAAGTCTCGCAATAAACCGAAAGATCCACTCGATGAGATATGAACAATATCGTAATTTGTAGAAAATAGTTTTTTCTTGAAATTTATTAACAAAGGTATATATTCTTTTACTCCATAGAAAAATCTCGTAAAAAAATTATCGTTTGAATATACTGCTCTTTTTCTGCTTAATGAATACACTTCTAATTCTACAGAGGAATTTTGTGAACTTTCCTTATAATAATCTACAATCCCTTTTGTCCATTTAACAATGCCCCCAATATGCCCTTCAAATGGTGAGCATAACAATACTTTCATGTTATATTATTTAAAATATGTAATACTAAAATTTTATTTTACGTAAAAATGAAGTTGTAAACTTATAACTAATTTCAGCTTTAACTGCACAATTACTTTCTATTTAATTTATTCTTAAAAAATGCCGCAAGGATAATTACACTTATTAGATAAACAAAACTTACTGTATAAGCTAATTTAAAATAGAAAAAACCGTGTAATACAATTTGGGAGAATATCGTAATTAACAAAAGTTTGGAAAAGTCGACTCGTTTACATCTTCTAGATAGTGATGATCCAATAATAAAGGCGAATAATGAAACGCCTACTGTGCGAATAGTTCCTATTTGCAAAAAAAATGAACCAATAAAGGTAGAAAAAACGTTAGGATCAACTCCATATTTAAAAACATTATTATCCCAATTTGATAAAAAATCTTGGTTACCTTTTGACTGACCATCAAAGAAATTTAATATCGGTAGTAAGTTGTTAACAGAACCTATTTCTTCTGGTTTATCAATCCTGTTATAGAAGTTGTTAAAATTAGCAAATTGAGCACCAGCATAAGATTTTAGAGAATTTATTCCTGAATCTGGTACATCACCTCTATAGAAACGCGCTACTGTAATTGGCACAAGAAAAGTTAGCGCAATTACAAAAATGTAGATGAAAACTTTTTTCTGTTTGACTTTTATAACGGGAGTCATAAAACTATAAAACAATAAAAACGTAAATATATAGGACATCATCCACAAAATAAAACCGTCTCTACCAATTGCCGCAAGTACATTTAGAATGTAAGCTGTGGACGAAAATAACAATAAATTATTAAAAATTTTTTTGTTATTTAGATAAGAAATAGAGTAGAAATAAAAAACTAAAATAATAGGGTAAAACTGACATGTGAAATTTAATATAATTGGCAAAAATCCTTCACCTACGTAATTAGCTCCTCCAACCATATCAGTACGTAAGACCATTAACGAACCACCCGAAGAAAACAGTTTATAAACAATGGGCAAAAAATATACATAAGAAATAATTCCAAAAAAGATGAAAAAATAAGAAACTACCCTAAATAATTTTATTTGATTACGTGGTATATAATTTAAATATTTAGGTTTAAATTTAAGTATGGGAATCATATATAACATGAATACCATTAGAAAAAAAAAAGTTGCTTCAATAGAATATATAATGTTTTCTTCCTGAATCCAAAAAGTAATACTTACCGAAAAAAAATACATTGCTAAAATATAAGAACCAATAGTATATCTTTCGGATTTGTTTTTAACAAAGTAGAGATATGCTATAATAAAAGAAAATAACGTTAGGAAAACACTTATATACATCTATTTCAAAAATTTGTATCCTTTTAAAAATAACAATAAAATTTTATTATTTAATGATTTTTTATCTAAATTTTTAATTCTATTTCCGATATCCCATAATAAATTACTTTTGTGTCGCATTGCTGATAAAGACAAAAAGAATAATCCTTTATTTAAAAACAAATTATACTCTTTTTTATCTAAATATCCTTCAGCGAAAAAATCGGTCATTTCAAAACTATTGATGTTAAACAACACCCGCTTATTACCATCACTAAAATGAGAAGCACTGTTATTTAGTACTCGATAACATGCCGTTACCGTGTCTAGAAAATAAATATTACTGTGAATGTGAAACCACAACCACATCGGGTAATCTCCCATTTGCCAATTTTTATTCTCTAGATTTACATTTCGTATATAATTATTTAAAATTTCTCTTGAGAAAACGGTTGTTAAAGTTGGTATTTTGTTACTGTAGAAAAGATCATTACCCACAATTTTTTTTCCTACTAATTTAGAACTATCTGTTCTGGAACATTTAGTGTATACAAGTCCAATAGAACTGTCATTATTTAAAATATCAAATTGTTTTTGTAATTTTAAAGGATCGGTCCAATAATCGTCACCTTCGCAAATTGCTATAAAGTTTCCAGTACAATTATTAAAAATTTCAATTTGATTTTTAGTAGCTCCTATATTTTCGTTATGTAATAATAACTTAAATTTGCCTGGAAATTTGCTTTGATAATTTTTTAGAATCTCCCTTGAATTGTCACTTGAACCATCTTCTCCGACTATGATATCAAAATTAAAATTACATTTTTGCATCAATAATCCGCTAATACATTCTTCAATAAAAGATTCATGGTTATAAACCATTACACAAACATTAACCTCTGGATTATTTAGTTTTTTTAAATCGCATGTCATATTTAACCAACCATCTTCTGTGTCTTTGTATGTTCTTACAAATCCATTTTTTTCGTATGTTGCTATTGCAAAATAATTCTCTTCTTTAACTTTAAGATTAATGAGTTTTAAAGATAGAACTTCTTTAGCATAATAAAGAATTTGATAGGTAGCTAATTTTGCTATACCTTTTCCCCAATAATCTGTATCTCCAATAAAAATATGAAATTCCGCTGCATCTATATCAATGATATTAGTTAGTTGAATGTTTCCAACGTAAACATCATCTGCAAGGATAGCAAAACGTTTTGATGTACAATCTTTAATAGCTTTTTGAATCCAATCATATTCAATTTCGTATGTAATTTCCTTATTTGGTGATGAACCAGTTAATTCCCAAATTTTAGAATTATTACGCCATTTCCAGCTAGTTAGTGCGTCCGAAATTTCCAAAGGTCTTATTAACGCCCTAACCATTTTTAACTATTTTTAAAATTTTATTTAATTCCTTTTTTGATTGTCTTTGGTCAATTGGAAGGCATATAATTTCTTCGGTCAAGGTTATTTCTAAACTATTTTTATTACTCCAATCGTAAACATTTGGCCAATATATGGCTGTATATATTTTATTTTGTAGCAATTTAGCCCTTATTTCTGAAGTTGCCCAAAACGGATAAACCATTGGAGGTATTTTTCCATCGAAGGAGAGTTTTAATTTATTACTAGATTTTAATTCTTTTTCTAGACACAAATAATTATCAATCCTTTTTATTGCAACATTATCATAATCAATAGATTTCATTAAGTTTTTAGTTAAAATTGACATGGCAAGAATGGGTTGATTTTGTAGTTTTTTGTCATTTTTACAAAACGAATTGTATCCATCCTCTGCACTTTGATCAATTCTTCTCAATAAATGTTCAAATCTTTCAAAAGATATATCTTTTTTTAATTCGTCTTCAATCTTATTATTAGAATAAACATAACTTCCATCTGGAACACCAAAAAATTTTCTAGACGAATAAAAGGTATCTATATTTGCAACAGGTTTTGAGTAAAATGATTGTGCATTATCAATAACCAAATTTTTACATACTTGAGCTAAACTTGTTATAAACTTATCTTTTAATCCAAAATAATTGGTGTATAAAAAGCAACTTTCAATATTAATTTTCTGATAATCAAAAATAGGTTCTAATTGTTCATTTATAAAATAAAACTCATATTCCAATTTTAATTTTTCAATTGGCTGCAATAAAACATCGCAAGTAAAATAAGGTAAATATATTTTCTTGTACTGGTTAGCTTTAAGAATATACTCTAATGCGTTTCGTCCTGTGTTCAAGGCAATTGCATCAGTGTGATAAATACTATTTTGATTTAGTTCTAACTCAAAATAACCGCCAATTGCATTCATATCAATTCGTATTGGTTAATTAAATTCTTTACTTCTTCGACAGAATTAAACATTAAAACATCTATAATGGAAAGCCAAGGGACAAATTCATTGCCGAATTGCTTATAGTTAATTGCTCCAGCTTTTATGAAGTTTAGCTGTATTCCTTTTTCCTTGAATACCTCTTTAGAATATAGTTCCAAACCTCCACTAACATTAATATATTGTGATGCTTTTTCTATAGCACAAATGTCTAATACCCGTTGCTGCGCTTTAAATTGATTATTTTTATAAATTGCTGATGTTTCTAAAATTTCTGTATCTATAGTAAGATATCCACAGATTGATTTTATTGCTTTAACTGCCAATTTGCTTATTAAATTGTTGTCTTTGTTGTCCAGTATATTTTCTACTAAAAAATAAACCTCAGCATAAAAGGGAGCTTTTTTATAGGACTGTTCTATTGATCGTAAAAATTTTAATTTCCAACTTTCGTAAAAATTACAATTCAATTGTGTTTCATTTATTAATGTAAAAGGACTTGGTTTGTCTAAGGGGAGCGTAAACATATTTACTTTTTTGTTAATCAACAAATTATTTCTATTAATCCACCCTCCTTTAATAAAATTAACATCATCATAAACAACAAATTTATCGACAGCAGAAATCAACTGAAAATAACCGATATAAGGAAATAAATAAGGTTGCATTATTGCTAATTTCATCTTAATTATTTTGAATTCTTAATAATAACCTGCAAATTAAATTCACCTCTTCAAGAGTAAGATCTACATACAAAGGTAGACACATTACTCTTGTAGCAATATCATCCGTAACTTCAAAATCTTTTTTCTCAAGATAGGGCAGTGTATTTGCCAATGATGGATAAAAATAACGACGGGTAAAAATTTCATGCCCTTTTAATCCTTCCATACAATTTAACATCAATTTTTCGCTTTCAAAAACCAATGGATAATAGGCATAGTTTAAAGTCCCTTCTTTATGCCAGATTGGTCTTTTGGCCCTTAATGTCTCTAATTTTTCATTATAATAATCTGTAAGCTCTTTTCTTTTATCGTGAATAGATTGGATGTAAAAAAAATTAGTAAGACCCATTGCTGCATGAAATTCCGAATTTTTCCCATTAATTCCTAATTCTACAAAATTTTCTGGACCGTTAAACCCAAAGTTTCTGATATAGGCTAATTTTTTTAAAACTGCCGGATCTTTTGCGATTACTAATCCGCCTTCACCCGAATGGTATAATTTGGTAGCATGCAAACTACATGTTGAAATGTCTCCATACTCAAATATGGATTTTCCATTTATTTGAACCCCAAAGGCATGTGCTCCGTCATAAATCACCTTAAGTTTGTGTTTATTAGCTATTTTTTCAATCGCTACTACATCGCAAGGATTACCGTAAACATGGGTCGCTAAAATAGCAGTCGTTTTTTCAGTGATACTGGCTTCAATTTTCGAGGTATCAATATTTAGCGAATCTTTATCTATATCAACAAAAACTGGTGTGCAACCCTCCCAAACAATACTACTTGTAGTTGCCACAAACGAAAATGGAGTCGTTATTATTTCTCCTTTTAAATCTAATGCTTTAATTGCCATTTGTAAAGCAACAGTACCATTAGTTACAAAAAGAAGGTGTTTTAGACCTAAATATTCTTTCAATTTAATTTCTAAATCACTAGCTAGAGGTCCCATATTGGTTAACCATTGACGGCTCCAAATTCCTATAAGGTATTTTTGGTATTCTTCAATTGGAGGCAGAAATGGTTTTGTTACTGGTATCATTTTTTTTGAATTATATTTTTAATTTCTAACAAACTATCAAGTTTAAACAGATACGATAAGCCAAGATAAACAAGTACACCACAAAATGAATTCATAATCAAGCGTAAGCTATCCGCTAAATTATTGAGCCAATAGTTATCTAAAATATACACAATAACTCCCATTAAACCTGCTAACAAAAATAGTGGTATCATATCCAACAATTGTCGTTTTGTACTATAACCAATCATATTGCCCGCAAAATAAGTATTTATAAACAGAGCAAAAATGGAAAATATTAACTGCCCCCACAATAGACCGTGTAGGCCGTAATAAAAACTAATAAATAGTATTACTGATAAGAGTATCTTTTTAAAAATTTCTAATTGTAAGTATAAATCACTTCTACCTTTTACTTGCAATATTAATAAGTTATACAAATGTAATGGATATAATAATCCTGACAAACATATTATCTTAAAGATAGGAACCATTGGTAACCATTTATCTGTAAATAAAAAAGTTGTTAAAGGTTCGGCCAAAACAAGCATTAAAACCACTATAGGATTAATAACAAATAGAACCATTAACATCATTCTTTTATACGCGTTCCTTAAACGTTCTTCATCATTTTGTATTTCTGCAAATAATGGAAAAGCTACTTTATTTAATGCTGTTGAAACATTTCCTACAGGCATCATCATCAATTGGTTTGCCCTCGTATAAAACCCTACAACACTTGCATTGAAAAATCTTCCAATAACAATCTGATAAATATTTGTGAAAATTATATCTAATATACTAGATAACGTTAATTTATAGCCATAATTGAAGTGCTTTCTAAATTTTTCTTTTGAAAAGCTGAAGCTAGGCTTCCAACTTGATGCAAACCATAATATAATACTAAGTACAAAAGTATTAGATAAAGTCATAGCTACCAAACTCCAAACACCAAAACCCTTATAAGCGAATATTAAAGCTATCAAACAACTTATCAATAAGGCGGGTATTGTTAGTAAAGCTTGTCTTTTAAAATTCATTGTTTTTGTCAAGATTGTATTTTGAACGGAGCCAAAAGCAGCAAACACAAAAGATAAGGTGTAAATTCTTGTAACATCAGTCAACACAGGCTGTCTATAAAAATCGGCTATGAAGGGTGCGAATACAAATATAATTATATAAACTCCTAAACTTACAAGTAAATTAAAAATAAAAACAGTACTATAATCTGTATCGTCTAATTTATCACTGCGTATTAAGGAACTTGTCATACCACCATCAAAAAGAGTTAAACCAATACCCATAAAAATAGCAATCATTCCAATTAGTCCAAATTCTTCAGGTAAAAGAGCTCGAGCTAAAACAATAGTCACAGCAAAGTTAATTAACTGTGTGCCAAACTGTTGAGAATAACTCCACACTGCCCCTGATAAAGCTTGCTGTTTTAAAGACACTATTGCTTATTTTCTGTTTGCTAATCGTAACAAATATTGCCCGTATTCATTCTTACTCAGCGGCGTTGCAAGTTCTAAAACTTTTTCCTTAGAAATATAACCTTTCTCAAAAGCTATCTCCTCCAAGCAGGCTACTTTTAATCCTTGTCTTTTTTCAATAGTTTGAATAAAATTCGAAGCCTCTAATAGTGATTCGTGCGTTCCGGTATCTAACCATGCATAGCCACGACCCATTAGCTCTACTTTTAAATCTTTAGCTGCAAGGTATTCTTGGTTTACTGTGGTAATTTCCAATTCTCCTCTGTGGCTTGGTTTGATTTTTTTGGCTACTTCAATAACCGAATTTGGATAAAAATATAGTCCTACCACTGCATAATTGCTTTTTGGAGATTTTGGTTTTTCTTCGATTGAAATTACGGTTCCCGCTTTATCAAATTCAGCCACGCCATAACGGTCAGGATCCTGAACGTAATAACCAAAAACAGTTGCCTTTTTTTCCACCTCTACATTTCTTATAGCTGTTCTCAACAAGTCAGTCAATCCTTGCCCATAAAAAATATTATCACCAAGAATCAAACAAACATCGTCAGCTCCAATGAATTTTTCACCGATAATAAATGCTTGAGCTAATCCATCAGGACTCGGTTGTTCCGCATATTCCAAGCGGATGCCCAAATCAGAACCATCACCTAAAAGATTTTTAAAATTAGGTAAATCCTGCGGTGTTGAAATAATTAAAATTTCTTTTATTCCGGCAAGCATTAATACTGATAACGGATAATAAATCATTGGCTTATCATAAATAGCCATCATCTGCTTAGACACTGATTTTGTTAAAGGATACAATCTCGTCCCTGAACCTCCTGCAAGTATAATTCCTTTCATAATTAATTATATTGAGTCGAATAATATTTTTGGTATTCTCCAGAAGTCACATTTTCCAACCACC
Organism: Flavobacterium sp. PL12; assembly: GCF_039123485.1. Lineage (NCBI taxonomy): Bacteria > Pseudomonadati > Bacteroidota > Flavobacteriia > Flavobacteriales > Flavobacteriaceae > Flavobacterium > Flavobacterium sp. PL12. Next base: position 115,446 of record NZ_JBANDI010000002.1, on the reverse strand, counting down.
CTTTATTATCCAAAAACCAATCAATTGTTTTAGAAAGTCCTTCTTCAAAAGTCACAGAGGGTTTCCAACCCAACTCCTGATTTATTTTATTGGCGTCTATTGCGTAACGCAAGTCGTGTCCGGGTCTATCTTTCACATAGGTAATTAGTTGTTCACATGTACCACTTGGTCGTTTTAATTTTTCGTCCATTTGGCTGCAAAGTTCTTTGACTAAGTCAATATTCTGCCATTCATTAAAACCTCCTACATTATACGAACCGCCATCTTTGCCTTCGTGAAAAACCAAATCAATGGCTTTTGCATGGTCAATCACGTAAAGCCAGTCTCTTGTATATTTTCCATTTCCATAAATAGGAAGTGGTTTGTTGTTTAAAATATTATGGATGCACAGCGGAATTAACTTCTCCGGAAAATGATTTGGCCCGTAATTATTGGAGCAATTCGTGATCACAACAGGCAGTCCATACGTGTCGTGATAGGCTCGTACAAAATGATCGGAAGACGCTTTAGAAGCGGAGTACGGAGAGTGCGGGTCGTAACTCGTTTCTTCGGTAAAAAAACCAGTATCTCCCAATGCACCATATACTTCATCTGTAGAAACGTGGTGAAAGCGCTTTCCTTCGTACTTTCCTTTCCAAATGTGGTTCGCTGCGTTTAATAAATTAACCGTTCCAATCACATTGGTGATTACAAAATCAAGAGGATTGGTTATGGACCGGTCAACATGCGACTCGGCAGCTAAATGAATGATGCCTTCAGGCTGATGTTCTTCAAAAATTTCAAAGATTACTTTGGCATCTGTAATGTCTGCTTTTATAAATTTATAATTTTTGGAACCTTCCACATCAGTTAAGTTTTCCAAGTTACCTGCATAGGTTAAAGCGTCTATGTTTATAATTTTTACTTCGGGATATTTGTTTACGAATTCACGAATCACGTGTGAACCAATAAAACCAGCGCCTCCTGTTATTAAAATACTTTTCATTTTTTACTATATTTCAAAGTTACACTTTTTTCAATTGCACCGTTTATTTGTGATACAAATCAATTCTATATGTTGTTTCCATTGTAAGCTGAAAAAACTCGCAGTAAAGACCTTATGCGGCGTACACTGAGTTCACTTTTATAAACTACTGTCTACCGAATCGCGATTCATGCATGTTTTTGTATCGAACACTACTGACCTTTCTGCTTTTATCGCGGACAAATCTATATTTAAAAATTCGTTGTGTGTTACTGCAATTATAATTCCTTCGTATTTTTTGTCCGTTATAAGTTTTTCAATGATTTCAACCTTGTATTCTTTAAAAACCTCTTTTTTACTCGCCTAAGATTCGTAACTGTCAACTTCGACTCCGTATTCTTTTAGTTCTGTATAAATATCAATAACTTTAGAATTCCGAAGGTCGGTGCAATTTTCTTTAAAGGTAATGCCAAGAATTAACACTTATTAAACATAAATTTAAACTTACTTTTTATCATCAATTTAAGGGTTTCTGAATCAACAAATGGGCAATGATGTCGCTTACCTTCTTTTAGGCAAAATTACATCTTGGATTTAACTTTATTACTAATTTTATTTGTAAACTAATAAACATTTACCAAAATAAAGTCACCTTCAACTAGCCTTATTTTAAAATGTCTTAAGTGCCATTTTGTTATTACAGCTTCTAAAAATCAAATGTTTTTATTTCTAAAAAATTAAAAATCTTTGCCACTTCATTAAAAAAACTAATATTGGTATCTCTCTGTGAATTTTCAATTGACTTATCAGCCCCATTCATTTTAATTTACATTCAAAATTGGCATGTACAGTTATGAAATGTTTACATAAATAACTCACATAACACACGATATGTGCAGTCGAACGATAGGCGAATCTTGTTGCATTTTAATATGTATACACTTAATCCATAGGATTAATAAGAACGCGTGAATAATCTGCAAAAAAAATATTAAATTTAAAGCAACTGACACTATATAAAACGACCAATTAGGCTTCCTCGTTAAACACTGATGTGTAGTATATTCGTAAATTATGATGCCATCTTCTTTACACGCCGACACTACAATTGCAAAGTTGTGCAGGTTTAGGCCGTTTGTTTTCATCGAAAAGAGTAGAAATCGAATTTATATATATCTTTCAATCATAATTATCAAAATTATCAGACTAAAAAAAAGTAGTATAACAATCAAATTGAGTAACAAATACGCCTTGAAAAACATAATCAGAAATTTACAACTCAATATTACCTCGCCAATTTACTTTTTTAGTTTCAAATCCAATAATCAGCTATTTAGTTCCAGATAAACGCGACAGTGGCATATAACGTTTTAAATACCTTGTATTGCTATTTCGTTCATAAATATAATTTTGATTATTATATTTAATCTGTTATAGATTATTTTCTTAATTGTTAATTATTGCTAAAAATTAGATCTATACTGTTAAAAGCTTTACCAAAATTTGGGAAAGGTCGATCAAAGTTATTTCTAGTCGAAATCTTGTAATAAGTTAGGTAATTGTATATAATTTATTTTAGATGTATAAAAAATAATAGAATATATACATCCAATTTATATCAACTCTAATTATGACTCAGTCTAGCAGTAGAATGTTAACGAAGAAAAGCAAGATTGTAAGATAAATTTTAAACTCTAAATTGTTGAATATTATTATAGTTTAAATTATAAATCAAGAAGTATTATTAAGAAAAAAAGAATTTGAAGTATATAATAGTGGAACTTATCGAGCTTTATTATTAATTAAATACATAAAATTTGATATTATAATACCTTCTATTTTTAACGTAATATTTAGATTTTTTCATAGCTTCGCCCTTCCACATCCCATTTTGTAGAAATTATTCGACACATTTTAGCAAATATAGTTTTATAATCCCATTTTACATAATCGAAAATGAATTTCTAGTTAACACTTCATCGCATAATACATTAAAAGACTGCGTATGACATTAAATATCAAGTATGTTGCAAAGGGTTTATAATTTAAAAAAGAAATGAAATATCACTAAAATTAGCTAGAAAAAAAACCTATTCACAAAAGTTTAATTAATTAATTAGTTAAAGGATTAATAATTCTCTATTTTACTTGTTTTGAAAAGGAATCAAATTAGTAATTTTTTTACTTTTAATAGTGCTCTATCAAATACGTGCAACATTAAAGTTAACTACAAATCTATTTGATAAACAATACTAATACTATTAGTATTGTTACTCTTACCACAATAAATTATAAATTTCATTCCACCTTAAGCGATTCAACTTTTTGCTGTAATTATAGCTCTACTCTATTATAATCGTCTTTGATGCGCACATTATCATCTTCTCCAAAATAAGTGCACTATTTTACTTCTAGAAATAGTAGAGGTTGAGAAGAACGATTTTCTACATGATGTTTCATCCCTTGCGGTATTATTGCAACGTTACCTATATTATAGTCTTTCTCAATTCCATCAAGCGTAATTATTGCAGTACCAGCAACAACAGTCCAAACTTCTAATCGTTTGAAATGGTATTGATAAGATAACCGCCCTTTTGGATCAACAAGTATCCGTATCACGTTATAAGAAGAAGAATCCTCTAATACCCAATATTGTCCCCAAAGCCTTATGTCGTGCTCTATATATTTTTAATGTTATCTTTTAGTCTGTAAGCTTTATTTTATAATTAAAACTATAAAAATTCTTTGATCTTTATTATGTTTTTTCTAAAATATTAGTTTAATAAACTAGATTTTTCACGCTCTAATAAATGATAGACACTTTTTACATCCTGAGAAAATTCTTTTTTCAAAATTAAATTGGCACTCTCAGTATGAACAAAAATTGTATCTTTAACACCTATAAAAGCGGTGTAATTATTTGTACCAATAACCATATTTCCATTTTCATCGACGCTATGACCAATCGTAATTAGATAATCATACACAGATTCAAACGAACCTAAATCAGACCATTCAAAATGGGACGAAACTACTTTGATTTTTTTTGACCGTTCCATAATCGCATAATCAACACTTATGGAAGGAATCGTAAGTGATAATTCTAAATCGAGAATACCGTCTTTATTACTTTCCCATGCTAGCTTAGAAGTTTCATAAACTTCCGGAGCATAAACTTTTAGTTCTTCTAAAAACACATTAGCCTTAAAGCAAAACATGCCACTATTCCAAAGGAAATTTCCTTTAGCAATAAAATCACGTGCCGAAACTTGATTTGGCTTTTCCCTAAATGACACTACATTATCTCCTTTGCGCTCGATATAACCATATCCTGTTTCTGGTTTCGTAGGTACAATTCCAAAAGTTACGATAAAACCTTTAGCTGCTTTTTCAATTGCCTCTTGAATCGCTTGCTCGTACAATTGTATTTCGCCAATTATATGGTCTGATGGAGTCACAATCAAAATATCATCTGCTGAAGAAGCAAAAGCAGCAAAAGCGATTGCAGCTGCCGTGTTTCTTGGCGTTGACTCAATAATATCAATATATTCGGTACTTGACTTTTCTAAAACAGCTTTACTTAAATGACAGTTGTCAATATTCCCAACGACCATTACTTTATCCGCCAGATTTTTATTGCGGTCTACTGTCATCTCAAACAATGATTTTCCATCAAAAATATCGAGATACTGCTTTGGTTTACTTTTTCGTGATAGTGGCCATAAACGGCTCCCAACACCTCCTGTAAGTATAACGTGTGTAATTGAATTCATTTCCATAGTTAATATATATTTTGTAATCCATTGGCATAATTAATTTTCATCAATTATAGCAATATTTGATAGAATATTAAAGTATCGAGAATATTCGAAATTTCCTTAAAATGGAGTAAATCAATTGAACAAAAAAAATTTTATTAAATGTTTTTTTTCAGATTTCTATACATAAAAATCTCCAACAATTACGTCAAGTTAAAAGTAAAGAAAATTTATTTTCAGTAATTAAATTTTCTTTTTTCCTTGATCAAAAAAGAAACAAAAAAATACTTCAATCTTTTTATTTTTTTTTTGGATTCAGTGAATCTTCGATTTCAAGTCTGCGTATTCTCGTCGGTCAAATTAGTTTTAGAATGCTAAAAGAAAAGAACTCTTCGCCGCGGCGGATTAAACAGCTTTTCTTTTTGCACATTCTTCAAACATTTGACACTCGACTGCGGATACTAAGGACGATTAATTCTCATAATGAAAGATCTTTTTTTGCAACGTAAAAAAAATTAAAGGCCTTAAATAATTAATTAATATACTCCCTTTTTATAATAAATAAACCTTAGAATTTACTTTTTCAATTAATTACCATAAACGATTACTGTTTTAAAACTAAAATCTACAATCGTCCATCCGCCTTATCGCCTAAAACTCCCTTCACATCGTATACAATACTTTCAGAATTTCTTAATGCAGATAGATCTAGATTTAAAAACTCTTGATGTGCTACTCCTAATACTAAAGCATCAAACTTTTGATTCGGTATAGTTTGAGTTGTTTCCAAGTTATATTCATGCTTTACCGCTGATGGATCTGCTAATGGATCATAAATAGTTACAATTACTCCATAATCAACTAACGCAGCAATTACATCAACAATTTTTGTATTCCTAACATCCGGACAATTTTCTTTAAATGTAATCCCGAGCATTAATATCGTTGCACCACTAACTGAAATTCCTTTTTTAATCATCAGTTTAATTATTTGTGCCGCAACGTAATCACCCATACTATCATTTAGACGTCGGCCTGCTAATATAATTTCAGGATGATATCCAAATTCTTGAGCTCGTTGTGCTAAATAATAAGGATCCACGCCAATACAGTGTCCTCCAACTAATCCCGGTTTGAAAGGTAAAAAATTCCATTTGGTTCCCGCAGCTTCTAAAACTGCTTGCGTGTCAATATTCATCAAATTAAAAATTTTAGCTAACTCATTTACAAATGCGATGTTGATATCGCGTTGCGAGTTTTCAATTACTTTGGCAGCTTCCGCAACTTTTATAGATGGTGCTAAATGTGTTCCAGCAGTAATAACGGACTGATATAATTCATTCACTTTTTGTGCAATTTCTAGAGTAGAACCAGAAGTCACTTTCAATATTTTATCAACCGTGTGTTCCTTATCTCCTGGATTAATTCGCTCTGGCGAATAGCCTGCAAAAAAATCGATATTAAATTTAAGTCCCGAAACTCTCTCCAATACTGGAACACATTCTTCTTCAGTCACTCCGGGATAAACCGTAGATTCATAAATTACAATATCTCCTTTTTTCAAGACTTTACCTACAGCTTCGCTTGACTTGTAAAGAGGCGTTAAATCAGGCCGGTTGTTTTTATCAACTGGCGTTGGAACAGTAACAATATAATAATTACAATCTTTAATATCATCTAAATCTGTAGAGCAATATAATCCAATCGAGTTTGTGTTTTTTTGTTGCAAAACACTTTGCAATGTATCGGATTCAATTTCAAGTGTTGCATCATATCCTGATTTTAATTCAGCTACTCGCTTTACATTAATATCGAATCCTACAACAGAATGCTTTGTAGCAAACAAGCGTGCTAAAGGCAAACCTACGTAACCCAAACCGATAACTGCAATCTTTATATTAGAATTCATTGATTTGAATAATGACTATTATTAGAATGATACTATTACACAAGAAGTTATCTCTCATACTAAAATTAATAGTATAAGAAAATTTTTCAATAGTGCAAATATATGGAGTATGGACTAAAAAACAGTCTTAATTATGATTTATACTACTAAAAGACATTTAACACTTTTTAATTTTGTCAAAAATAAAGATTTAATTTTTTTACAGACAACATTAAACGCTGTTATCCTTACAATATTCATTTTCAAAAAAGATAAATATATAAATTGCCCGAAGGAATAAATCTATTTGGTAATTATTTTATTTTCATTTTTAAAACACATCCTAGCGATTCCAAAACTAAAACATAGTGAGTTTTATTTATCTCTTGAATAATGGCTTTTTGACTGGTAAATGGTCCTGATTCTAATTCTATCGAATCACCTGTTTTATATGCTTCTAGTGTCACATCTGAAACATCTGGATTATTCATCCATTTTTTTATAACGTTAATTTCTTCTTCACGAACTATTGCCGGTTTTCCTAACCAAAACAAGTAACGAACTGCTCCAGAAGATTGAAATACATTAGAGCGTTCAATTTCATCGATATAAACAAAAACATAAGAGTTAAAGAGTGGAACTTCTACTTTTTTCTTACGGTCAGACCACTGTCTTACTTGAGTTATAAGTGGACAATAACATTCGATTCCGTAATTATTTAATTGCTCAGCAACTTTTTTCTCCCATTTGGGTTTTGTATAAACTACATACCAATTCATATTTTTTTATTTTTATTGAGAAGATTTTGTGTTGTCTGTTGTCCGTTATGGGTTAAGAGTTATCCGTTGTCTATTTTCTCTTGTACGTTTTGGGTTGTCTGTTTTCGGTTATCAGATAGGTGCTTTGAGTTCTATATTATTTTCTTTTTACTTTAATCCGTTTTTCCTCAAACTTCGAATCTTGTACATCTACTTTCCACCTAGTATTTCGTACTTCAAACCTCTAATGTTGTACCTCGTACTTTCCATGTCGTACCTCGTACTACGTATTTCCTACTTCATACTTCATACTTCAAACCTCGTACCTTGACCTAAGATCCTACTCCCTGATATACAAAACCAATTTTTTCTAAATATTTGCCATTTAATACATTTCTGCCGTCAAAAATGAATGCAGGTTTTTGCATAGAGTCGTAAATTTTTTGCCAGTCGTATGATTTGAATTCATCCCATTCTGTTAGTACTGCAATAGCATGTGCGTTCTGGCAGGCTTCGTACGGATCTAAATGTGAAGTAATACTACTTGCATTATTCTTTACAGATCTTGTTTCTAAATAATTTAAGTCATCCAGTACTTTTTTACTTGATACTTTTGGATCATAAACGGCTATTTTTGCATGCTCGTTAATCAAATCATTCGCAACATAAATAGCTGCTGATTCTCGGGTGTCATTTGTATCTTTTTTAAATGCCCAACCTAAAAATGTTATTTTCTTATCAGAAACTGTATTATAAAGTGTCTGGACAATTGTATTGGAAAATCTTCTTTTTTGGTGATCATTCATTATAATCACTTGTTCCCAATAGTCAGCCACTTCGTTTAAACCATACGATTTTGCAATGTAAACCAAGTTCAAAATATCTTTTTGGAAGCAAGATCCTCCAAAACCAACAGAAGCTTTTAAAAATTTCGAACCTATTCGACTATCCATTCCAATCGCTTTTGCAACTTCATTTACATCAGCACCTGTTTTTTCACATAGTTCTGACATTGCGTTAATCGACGAAATTCGCTGCGCTAAAAATGCGTTTGCAGTTAGTTTTGATAGTTCTGATGACCATACATTAGTGGTCAATATTTTATCAGCATCTACCCAATTTGAATACACATCCACTAAAGACTGAATAGCTTTCTGTCCTTCAAATGTGGCATCACCGCCAATCAATATGCGATCTGGATTTAATAAGTCCTGAACTGCAGTTCCCTCAGCCAAGAACTCAGGATTTGAGAGGATTTGGAATTGTACGCCATTACCTGTATTATCTAAAATACTTTTGATAGCTTCGGCAGTTCTAACAGGAAGCGTTGACTTTTCGACAACAATTTTATTGTCCTTTGCTACTCTTGCAATTTGTCTTGCACACAGCTCAATATATTTTAAATCAGCTGCCATGCCTTTTCCTTTTCCGTAGGTTTTAGTTGGCGTATTTACAGATATGAAAATTATTTGTGCTTCATCAATTGCTTTGTCTACTTCTGTAGAGAAAAATAAATTTCGATCTCTTGCCTCACTAACTATGGAGTCCAAGCCAGGCTCGTAAATCGGTATATTATTTAAATCTTTATCGTTCCAAGCCGCAATACGTTCTTCATTCAAATCAACTACTGTAACTTGAATGTGTGGACATTTTTGAGCTATAACTGCCATTGTGGGTCCACCAACATACCCTGCTCCGATGCAACAAATTTTTGTAATTTTCATTCGTATTGTTTTGTGTTCTCCGTTGTCGGTTATCTGTTTCCGCTTTCGGTTATATGAGTTTTGAGGTACTAGTTTTGTTGTCTGTTTTCTGTTGTCGGTTTTCTGTTCTCCGTTTTCGGTTTTCCGTTGTCGGTTTTCTGTTTTCTGTTCTCCGTGTTCGGTTATGTGAGTTTTCAATCGCTATTTCAGCTAAATACTGTCTGTTCTCTGTTTTCTGTTTTCTGTTTTCTGTTTTCCGTGTTCGGTTATGTGAGTTTTGATTTACGTTTTCTATTTTCTGTTCTTTGTCTTCGGTTGTTTGAACTTATATTTTCAATTAGCCTTTAAAGTTTAAGCCATTACTGATTAAGGACAACCTAACCCATAACGGATAACTCAAAACAGCTAACTCAGAATGGATAACGGACAACTCATACCAGATAATAGAAAACTTTCTAATCAAATTTATTCCAGTTATTTTCAACGTAACGTAGGAAAGAATATAATTTCGCTCCTAAAATGTCATATTCTTGTTGAAGTGCATTAAATTCAATCGCTAAATCTGGATAAAGAAACGCTAATTTTTCTAAATGACAAATTGTCTCCAAATTACTCGCGTGAGAATAAGTAAGAAACTTAATAAAATCCATTTTATATCTTTTTCTCCCATATCCTTCTACAATATTAGTTGCTACAGAATCAGACGACCTTCTTATTTGACTTCCTAATTCGTATAATTCATATTTTGGCAGCTTTAATGAAAGCCCATGAGTTCTATAGAATAAAGACAACGATAAATTGTATACATCTAAATCTTTGTAGCTTTTCAAGTTTCTATTTCTTTTAATGGTTGGTTTTCGGTTTTCGGTTTTCGGTTTTCGGTTTTCGGTTTTCGGTTTTCGGTTTTCGGTTTTCGGTTTTCGGTTTTCGGTTTTCGGTTTTCGGTTTTCGGCACTTTGTGCCTCAGTGTTGTTGTTTTTTTTATTTTTTAAAATTATTCTTCAATCTATACTTTACAAACCTATAATATTAACAATAGGCAAAAACTGATAAAATGCAGCAGATAACAAACAACTCACATCAGTTAACAGATAACCCATAACTGATAACCCATAACAAATAACAGATAACTCATAACTCATAACGAATAAAAGAACTTCTATCTCAAATTTTCCCAATACCAACCCACTGCTTCTTTTAATCCTTGCTGCATTGAAAATTTTGGATTATACCCTAAAAGCTTTTTAGCTTTATCAATACTTGCCAAAGAATGCGGAATATCTCCTGCTCTATTTGGTCCATATTCAATTTCAATGTCTGCAATTTTAGAATCGTGCTCTGATAAATATTCTTTTAGATAATTGACCAAGTTGTTCAATGTATTTCTATCTCCAAAAGCAGTATTATAAACTGTATTAATAGCTTCAGGATTTTGAGTTAACATGGCTAATTCATTCATTTGAATAACATTGTCAATATAAGTGAAATCTCTAGAATAGTTACCATCTCCATTTATTTTTGGATTTTCGTGCTGCATCATTTGCATTACAAATTTTGGAATAACAGCAGCGTACGCTCCATTAGGATCTTGTTTTCTTCCAAAGACATTAAAATATCGCAGTCCTATAGTTTCTAATCCATAAGTTTTGCTGAATATTTCAGCATATAATTCATTAACATACTTAGTTATCGCATAAGGAGAAAGTGGTTTTCCAATTACTTCTTCGACTTTTGGCAATGATTCTGAATCTCCATACGTTGAAGAACTGGCTGCGTAAACAAATCGCTTTACTTTCTCATCTCTTGCCGCTACAAGCATGTTTAAAAAACCGCTTACATTGACATCATTAGTAGTAACGGGATCATTCAAAGATCTTGGTACAGATCCAAGAGCTGCTTGGTGTAGAACATAATCAACTCCTTGTACTGCAGCTGCACAGTCAGAAGCATTGCGAATATCTCCTTCGACAAGTGTAAAGTCAGGGTTATTTATAAAATCTTTTAAATTATGTCTGTGTCCTGTTGCAAAATTATCCAAGCAAACAACCTTATTTCCTTTTGCCAAAAAGTATTCACAAAGATTAGAGCCTATAAATCCAGCTCCTCCAGTGATTAAGATAACCTTCTTTTTTTCGTGTTCCATTATGTTTTTTTGTTCTGTCAAGCAAATATGATTGCTTTACTTTTTTAAAATTCTCTTTGCTATTTTTTGGTAAACGCTAGTTGATTTTTCTTCCTCATAATAACCATTAGCATAACTTCCATAGCCATAACCGTATCCATAGCCGTAACCCGTTCCGTACTTCGCTTTATTTTCTAAGCCATTCAAAATAATACTTGTATTATTTAATTCACCACGTTTTACACGATTGTTCAATAAAGCAATCATTTCCTTTTTAGTGAAATTCTGTCTCACAATATACAAAGTTACATCACAGTACTGCGCGAGTTCTAGAGCATCTGAAACTAAACCAACCGGCGGCGTATCAAGAATAATATAGTCGTACTTTTTCTTTAATTCATCTATCAATTCTCTCATTCCCTCATTAATAATCATCTCTGCCGGATTAGGAGGAACTGGACCAGATAAAATAACGTCTAGATACGGAATGTGAGTGTGATTGATAATCTCGTCTACCGTTTTTTGCTTAATTAAGTAATTGACAACACCAATATCATTTGACAAGTTAAACTCTCCAGCTAACTTGGGCTTTCTCAAGTCCAAACCAATAATAACAGTCTTTTTTTCGCTCAAGGCGAAAACAGTAGCGATGTTTATCGAACAGAATGTTTTTCCTTCTCCACTTATCGAAGAAGTAATCATTAATGTCTTCGCGCCATCTACATTTTGTTTCTTGTATAAAAACTGCAGCGAGGAACGAATCGCTCTAAAGGATTCTGATAATGCAGACTTTGGCTTATCATAAACAGCTAAATTCGTATTCTCTTTATTTACACCTACAACTCCTATCAACGGAATTTTTGTCATTTTACTGATATCTTCCGCATTTTGAACTGAATTATTGATAAAGAATACTGCAAAAACAAAAATTAAAGGAATAAGAATTCCTAAAAATAAAGCCAAAACATAATTGACAGATGTTTTTGGACCTATTAATCCTCCGCCTACATCTTTAGCAGGATCTATAAAGTGGATATCCGATAAGTTAGCTGCTTTTACAATATCTGCTTCACTCCTTTTTTGAAGAAACGTACTGTATATATTGTCACTTAAGTCATATTTCCTTTTAATTTTAATCAACTCTTGTTGATCCTCAGGAAGTTGTTTAATAGTGCTTTCCGTTTGATTTATCTTACTGCTTACAACAGCTAAATCATATTGTAAAGAAGATTTAGCACTTGCTATATTTTCTAACAAAACGTTTTTAACTGCTTCCATTTGGCTATCAAAGTCACTGAATATCTTATCACTTTTTACAGCATAAGCCATTTCAGAACGTTGAGCAGAAAGCGCAATCAACTTAGAAACATTTACTACAATATTAGGATCCTCTATTCCCGCTACCGATGGCGCTGGAAGTTTCGCATAATTCACACTATTCTTAAGATATGATTTTAGCGAATTGTAATAGGCCATTTTACGATTAACTTCATCCTTTTTGACATCAAATTCTAATATTTTCTCTGAGAATTTAGCTCCGCCATCTTCAACATCATAAATATTTTTACCTTTTCTAAATGTTTTTAATTCATTTCCAGTCTCCTTTAGTTGCGATTCCATCGCTACCAACGTGCTATCGATAAAAGAAATAGTATTAGTGGCGAACTGATTTTTCCCGTCCAATTGCCTTTTGATAAGCATCTTAACGGTCGCATTTAAGTACTCGACCATTCTAGCTTTGTTCGTTCCTTGCATTCCCAACGTTATGATGGAACCGCCCTTATCATCGGAGCGAACATTTATTCTTTTATAAGCAGACACTGTTCCGTTATAATCATTAAAACGCACAAAATATTCATTCCCCTTATAAAAACCAGGATTATCGTTTATTTGTAATTTCCAATTTAAGAAAGGAAGTGAAACTTGTTGTCCAACTTTATATCTTTTTACAAAATCTCCAATTTCAACATTGGTACTTCCATATGTATTGTTGGAGTATGTTAATGTAGATACGCTTGAATTTTCAAAAGGTATTTTAATTTCATACTCGCTTTCGCTTAAAAATTTAATACTGATTAAAGCTCCAGAAAGTTGTCCTTTTGATTTATCGATATTTACATAGAAGGGCACTGCGCCGTATGCATCCACCAGATTATATTTTCCTTGCGCTAGGTAATCAATATAATATTGCAATTTATCAACTACTAATTCATTATGCGATCGTGACTGTAGTGTTGTTGAAATCGTCTGCACTTGATCAGAAGTGCCACCCCAGTTAAACACTAAGCTTGTATTTGAAGTAAAAAGTGGATTGCTTTCTTCCTTAACAGAAATAAGCGTTTCCATACCGTAGATTTTCTCTTTACGAACGTTTACTTGATAGGCAATCGTAAAAGTGATCAACAAACTGATTAGAAACCACTTCCAGTAACTTCCAATTTTGATCAAAAAACCTTTAAAGTCAAAACTGACTTGATTTTCAAAAATTGAAAAATCTTTTATATCTAACATTTATAATCTCGGTTTTTATTTTTTTAATAGCAAGAAAGTCGTAGTCGCTAAAGATAATAAAGTAATTATTGTTCCTAATGATTCTATTCCCGTTTTTCCCGTTCCCCAAGTTTTTTGTTTGAGTGGTTTAATATAAACATAATCATTAGGTTGTAAATAGAAATAAGGAGATTTCATTACATTAATTTCCGTAAGATCTAGATCATGCATTTCAACTCCTGTTGGCGTTTTACGCATGATAGTCACTGCTTTTCGATTTCCAGTAATCGTTATATCTCCAGCATTGGCAATTGCTTCCATAATATTGACATGCTCTTGAAACAAAGTTTTTGTTCCAGGACCGCCAATCTCACCATTAATTGTATATCGAAATCCTGCTAATTTAACCGTTACAAAAATATTAGCTTCTTTATTGAAATATTCTGCTAACAGCTGTTTTTCAATTCGCAACCGCACTTCATCTAATGTGTATCCAATCACAGTAACATCTCCTAAAACTGGAATTCGTATACTACCATGATCATCTACAGTAAAGCCGTCAAAATACAATCCTGTTTCTGATTTTCCAGCAGTAGCATCACCATTAGTAGTATTAAAAATACTAACTAACTTAGGATCAATTGCTTTTATAGTAATACTCAAAACATCGTTAATTTGCAATCGATATGGCTTTGTTTCCACTGCTGCAACCACTGATTCTACTTGCGAACTATCTTTTTTTTGAAGATAAATTAAATCTTTAGTTGGAATACAAGAAGAAAATAGCACACATATAATTAGGGACAAACAGAGTACAGATTTGCTCATTTGATATTTTATTTAAGTAACAAATATAGCTTTTCATTTAATAATTAAAAGAATCACTATTTTTTTAACTTTATTAATTATTTTTAAAACCTTTTTCGAAAGGTATTCGATGTAAAATACTTCTTCCTAAAGTCACTTCATCAGCATATTCAAGCTCATCGCCAACAGAGATTCCTCTGGCAATCGTTGATATAATAATATTGCTATCTGTGATTTGTTTGTAAATATAGAAATTTGTAGTATCTCCTTCCATAGTTGAGCTTAGCGCAAAAATAATTTCGGTAACGGTACCAGATTTTACTTTCTCAACTAAAGAAGTAATGTTTAATTGGCTGGGGCCTACGCCATCTATTGGAGATATTTTACCACCAAGAACATGATAAATACCTCTAAACTGACCCGTGTTTTCAATTGCCATAACATCACGAATATCCTCAACAATACATATTATCTGATGATTTCTGTTTTTATTAGCACAGATTTCGCACATAACACTATCAGAAATATTATGACAGCTTGCACAATATTTTATGTCTTGTCGCATGGCAACTAAAGCTTGCGACAAAAAACCCGTTTGTTCTTTTGGTTGTTTTAGTAAATGTAGAACGAGTCGCAGCGCTGTTCGTTTACCAATACCCGGTAATTGAGACATCTCATTAACTGCTTTTTCTATTAATTTTGAAGAAAATTCCATAACTGCAAAAGTAGTTAATTTGCAACTAACGTTTAAGGTAGATATTTCAAAATTAGAAATTTATTTTGGAGAGAGATAATTTTTCAAAATCTGCTAATAAAGATAAATAACAACTTTTTTCAAAAATAAATTTTCTGTTAAGGATTTTTAATAGTAAAGTACATTATAGCAGTATGCTTTTCTTATTCCAAATTAAATAAGGAACAAGAAAAGCATAATATGTACTAAAAAATAAAAATAGGAGAACTTCCTAAAAAATTTAATATTGATTCGTTGTCAATAAAACAAGAGTACAAGCTATTTCAACTTTAATATCGTTCAACTTTAATAGTTGGTAGAACTCTGGGTTTTCAGTTCCAGGATTAAAAATTACGCGTTTTGGCTTAACCTCTACGATGTAGTTGTAATAATCACGCTGACGCGCTGGATTTAAATATAAAGTAACCGTATCAATATTTTTTATTGGAACAGCTTTAGTTTGAATTTTTATTCCGGCAACTTCACCAGCATTTTGACCTAAGGCAAGAACAGAATGTCCTTTATCAACTAACATTGTTATTGCTTTAAATGCATATCTTTCTGGCTTTGTAGTTGCGCCAAGAACTAAGGTTTTTTTACTCTTTATCATAGTATATAATTGTATTTGACAAAAGTAAGCAAAAAGCCTTGTTAGTGTAGCTATTTTAGTCTTTTGTTATAAATCAATAAAAAACGTTAGCTTAACATTAAACTATAAAAAATGAGTATTTTTGCTTACTTAAAAACAAAACATGGATTTATTTATTTATCTTTTTGTAGCCCTTTTTTCGGTGTTAAATCCTATAGGAACCGTTCCTATTTTTGTTGGATTGACACAACATGACACTAAAAAAGAACGCTCCCGAATTTCTTTATGGACTGCAATTAACGTATTTATAATACTACTCGTTTCCTTTTTTATTGGACAATATGTTTTGATTTTCTTTGGTATCAGTATCGATGCCTTACGTATAGCTGGTGGAATTATTATTGTTAGTTCTGGTTTCTCCTTACTTTCTGGGAAATTTACAAAAAAGAGAGGAATCAATAAAAAAGCAGAAACAGATGCACAAAAAAGGAATGATATTGCTCTGACACCTTTAGCAATTCCTATGCTTGCAGGTCCAGGATCTATTTCTCTTCTTATAGCTTTTTATCAGGAACATAATGAAACGTGGGAAATAATAGTTTCTTCGATGGCAATACTCGCAATTGCTGTTGCCATTTTTGTAATACTTAGAAGTGCACATTATTTAGCTAAAATTCTAGGTGCTTCTGGGATTGTAGCGATTTCTAGAATTGTTGGTTTTATCGTAATTGCAATAGGAATACAATACATTGTTAGTGCTATCATTAACATTATTAAAACCAATTTATAAGTAAAAATTAAAACGCTCTGAAATTTTGAATAGTTCTCAGAGCGTTCACATATTATACTCTTGGCAGGAAAATTTCTGCCATCATACATCTGGCACTTCCACCACCGCATGCTTCTATTGTATCCAAGCTAGAACTTAATATTTCAGCATGCTTTTCTAATTTCTCAATTTGCTTCGCTGTTAAAGATTGATGTGCCGCAGCGCTCATTATTAAATATCTTTTATCATCCGCTCCACGTACTTCTAGCATATTACCAGCAAAATTATTTACTTGATCTTCACTAATTGTAATAACTTCTTTGTTGTTTTCTTTTAGATTATCAAGAACCATTTTACGTTCTTTCTTATCATCGATACAATCTGAACAGATAACTGCAAAAGTTTCACCCAAACACATCATCACATTCGTATGATAAATTAATTTACGCTCGGAACCAACTGTTTGATAAGCTTCAAAAATTACTGGAGCATAGTCAAAATCTTCACAAAATTCTATAAATAATTCTTCATCTGCTCGTGGAGACAACGCACAGTACGCTTTACTATTTGCTCTATCTAGCAACAAACTTCCAGTTCCTTCAAGAAAGAAACCATCCTGTTCAGCAGAAGTATAATCAACAATATTGTTAATTTCAAAACCTTTCTCTTCTAGTAAATCTAGTATTTCTTCACGACGCTCATGACGGCGATTCTCAGCAAACATAGGATATAATGCTACGTCTCCATTTTGATGAAAAGATATCCAGTTGTTTGGAAAAATACTGTCAGGAGTATCTGGATCTAAAGTATCATCAACTACCGTCACATCAACACCAACAGCCCTTAATTTCTCAACAAAAGTATCGAATTCTTGTTGCGCTTTAGCATTTACTGTCGCTGGCAAAAGTCCGTCTAATACTTTTTGATAATAATTATTTACAGCCGTTTGTTCATTCATTCGAAACGCAACAGGACGAATCATTAATATGGAATTTGTCGTTTGTTTCATAATAGCTACCCAAAAAAAGGGATTTATTTTGTGTTATTTTATATCTTTTTTTCTATCTTCCTGGAAGTAAAGCATTGTTTCACTCTCTAATTAAAGGCAATGTGGAGCATCGCAGCAATCCTTCTTGCTTCGCAATTTCAGCGTAAGGAATCTCCTCTACGATAAAACCGTTTGTTCGTAACCAATTATTAAGGCGAGTGAAATTTCGCTCAGAAACTACAACATTCGAATCAATAGAAAATACATTGGAATTCATATTGTACATTTCGTCTCTCGTTAGGTGAAATAAATTTTCGTCACCAAAAAGATTTACTAAATACAAATAATCAGCTTCCTCTCTAAATCCGTTTTTATAAATAATTCCTTTGTCTCTGCCAATAGGTTGAAAACAACAATCTAAATGGAGTGCGTTATCACGAGCTTCTATTTTAGATTTTACCAAATCAAATTCTTTTACAATTTTATCTGGGAAAAGCGATTTTATATAATCAACACCTTCTTTATTAGTTCTTGCTGTAATATATTCTTTGTAATCACTTCCTTTATAAGTCCCAATAAAAATATGCTCATTCCATAACATAACATCGCCACCTTCAATATGGACTTCTTCAGGCGGACGCACAACTTTGTTCGGATTAACTTGGTCAACAATAAACTGAATTGCTCCTAATTCTAGTTCTCTGTCTGGTAAAATATTTGATTTCACGAAAACATCACCAATGACAAAACCAATGTCTCTAGTAAATATTTGATTGTAGTTATCGATATTCTGTGGACGTAAAACAGTTACATTATATTTTTTTAAAACTTCTTCAAAGGCACTTATTTCACTAACCATATCACCTTCTACAGGATAGGTTCCAGCTAAAATATGCTCTAATGATTTTGGATCGTATGCTTCTTCTATTTTTGGTGTGGGGCCACTGGAGAATGCTGAACCTAGAACCACGGCTTTGAGTCGTGAGGTTTCATTGTTTATATTTAATTCTAACATTAGTATTGCTTTTGGTAAATATAAAAAAAGCTCCACTACTATGTGAAGCTTTTAAATTTGAATTTATCTTTTATCAGATGCTTTAAAATCTCTCAAAGGATGTCCTGTGTAAATTTGTCGAGGTCTTCCTATTGGCTCTTTATTTTCACGCATTTCTTTCCATTGCGCGATCCAACCTGGTAATCTACCTATAGCAAACATTACCGTAAACATATCAGTAGGAATTCCTAAAGCTCTGTATATTATTCCAGAATAAAAATCTACGTTTGGATATAATTTCCTAGAAACAAAATATTCATCGACAAGTGCAGATTCTTCTAATTTTTTAGCAATAGCAAGAATAGGATCATCTACTCCTAAAGTTGCTAAAACTTCGTCAGCTGCTTTTTTAATAATTTTTGCTCTTGGATCGAAATTTTTATAGACTCTGTGACCAAATCCCATTAGACGGAATGGATCGCTTTTATCTTTGGCTTTAGCCAAATATTTATCTGCATCTCCACCTGTTCTATGAATTTCCTCCAGCATTTCAAGTACTGCTTGATTCGCTCCACCATGTAAAGGTCCCCAAAGTGCAGAAACACCTGCAGAAATAGAAGCGAACAAACCTGCGTGAGAAGAACCAACCATTCTAACTGTAGAAGTTGAACAGTTTTGTTCGTGATCTGCGTGAAGAATAAATAATTTATCTAAAGCGTCAACTACAACTTGGTTTGGTTTATAAGGTTCGTTAGGCAATTCAAACATTAATCTCATAAAGTTTTGCACATATCCTTTTGTATTATCGTAATAATTCAAAGGATAGCCCATACTTTTTCTGTATGTCCATGTTGCAATAACTAAGAATTTACCCATAGTTTTACAAACTGCTTCATACATTTCTTTTTCATTCTCTGCGTTAACTGATTTTGGATTAAAAGCAGTTAATGCACTTGTCAATGCAGCCAAAACACCCATTGGATGAGCAGTTTTTGGAAAACCATCTATGATGCTTTTCATTTCCTCATTGACTAGAGTATATCTTCTGATATCTTTTTCAAATTGTTCTAATTCAGCTGCTGTAGGTAATTCACCGAAAATAACTAAATAAGAAACTTCAAGAAAATGTCCTTTTTCCGCTAAATCTTCAATGGAATACCCTCTATAACGAAGAATTCCAAGCTCGCCATCTAAGAAAGTAATTTTGCTAGTACATGAACCTGAATTTTTATAACCTGGATCGAGAGTTATCATTCCTGATAAATCACGTAATTTACTAATATCAACAGCAACCTCATTCTCACTTCCTATTACGATAGGCAGCTCAAATTTCTCACTATCAACTTCTAATATTGCAGTTTTTGACATAATATAATTGGAATAAACTTTTAAAAATAATAATTTACCAAATCTAGGGAATTTAACATTAAATAAAAAGAGAATAACCCAATGAATGTGTTAAATATAACAAAAAAACTGTCCTTTTGTGAAAGACAGTTTTAGTGTAATGAAAAATATAAAGTGAAATTATTTTATTTTAAAAGCATTTTTACCAGGAAAATATGCAGTATCTCCTAATTCTTCCTCAATTCTTAATAATTGATTATATTTAGACATACGATCAGAACGAGATGCAGATCCTGTTTTGATTTGACCACAGTTTAATGCAACTGCTAAATCAGCAATTGTATTATCTTCCGTCTCTCCTGAACGGTGAGACATAACGCAAGTATAACCAGCATTTTTAGCCATATTAACCGCTGCAATTGTTTCAGTAAGCGTACCAATTTGGTTCACTTTAATTAAAATAGAATTAGCTATTCCTTTATCAATTCCTGTTGATAGACGCTCTACATTAGTAACAAATAAATCATCTCCAACTAATTGTACTTTATCACCTATTTTCTCTGTAAGCAATTTCCATCCATCCCAGTCATTTTCGTCCATTCCATCTTCAACAGAGATAATTGGATATTTAGAAACTAACTCAGCTAAATAATCTACTTGCTCAGCAGAAGATCTAATTTTCCCTGTTTCTCCCTCAAATTTTGAATAGTCATACTTACCATCAACATAAAATTCTGCCGCAGCGCAATCTAAAGCAATCACAATCTCATCACCAAATGAATATCCAGCCTTTTCAACTGCATTTTTAATGGTGTCTAACGCGTCTTCAGTTCCTCCAGGAAGATTTGGTGCAAAACCACCCTCATCACCCACAGCTGTCGAAAGACCTCTATCATGTAATACTTTTTTCAAGCTATGAAATATCTCTGTTCCCATTTGCATTGCGTGAGAAAAAGAAGTTGCTTTAACTGGAAAAATCATGAACTCTTGAAAAGCGATTGGCGCATCTGAATGCGATCCACCGTTAATGATGTTCATCATAGGAACTGGTAGCGTATTAGCCGAAACACCACCTACATATCTGTATAATGGCAAACCTAATTCGTTAGCGGCAGCTTTAGCTACTGCAAGAGAAACACCTAAAATAGCATTTGCTCCAAGATTAGATTTGTTTTCAGTTCCATCCAAATCGATCATCATTTGGTCAATTAAATTTTGTTCGAATACTGAAACTCCTAATAGCTCCTCAGCAATAACCGTATTCACATTTTTCACTGCATTCAAAACACCTTTACCAAGATAGGCTTTACCACCATCACGTAATTCAACCGCTTCATGCGCTCCTGTAGAAGCTCCAGAAGGCACTGCTGCTCTTCCTAAAATACCATTGTCGGTAATTACATCTACTTCAATAGTAGGGTTTCCTCTTGAATCGAAAATTTGTCTTGCGTGAATTTTGATAATTATACTCATATTACTAAATTTTAAAATTTAAAATACAAATATATCCTATCTTTTTGATTCATTATATGAAAACAATGAATCTTATTAACGAAAACGATGTAATTAATTTTAAAAAGTTCACATACCACTTTTCGCATCAAATACAAGAGAAATTATCACCGAAAAATTTTTCGATAATAAATTTTAGATTTATAATACTAAGAGATTATGCAATTATTACAGATTCAAAACCACTTGAAATAAAAAAAGGATTGACTCCACATTGAAAGTCAATCCTTTTTTTTAATAAGCTAAAATTATTTATTAATATTTTCGATAAACTGATCGAATAGATATGAGGAATCATGTGGACCAGGACTTGCTTCTGGATGATATTGAACAGAGAAACAATTTTTGTTTTTCATTCTCATTCCAGCAACTGTTCCATCATTCAGATGCAAATGCGTAATCTCTAAATCAGCATTAGCTTCTAATTCTTCTTTGTTAACTGCAAAACCATGGTTTTGAGAAGTAACCTCTCCTTTACCAGTAATAATGTTTTTTACAGGATGGTTAATACCTCTATGTCCGTTGAACATTTTATAAGTTGAAATTCCGTTAGCTAAACCAATTACTTGATGACCCAGACAAATTCCAAACAAAGGGTTGTCATGCTCTAGAATCTCTTTTGCTACTTGAATGGCGCTAGAAAGTGGCTCCGGATCACCAGGACCATTAGATAAGAAGTAACCATCTGGACTAAAAGAAGATAAATCTTGGTATGTTGCGTCAAATGGAAATACTTTGATGTAACAATCTCTTTTAGCTAAATTGCGTAAAATATTCTCTTTAATTCCTAAATCAAGAGCTGAAATTTTGTATTTAGCATCTTTATTACCGTAAAAATAAGGTTCTTTAGTAGAGACTTTTGAAGCTAACTCTAAACCTTTCATGTCAGGAACATCGGCCAATATCTTTTTAAGATCTTCGACAGAAGTACCATCTGTGCATATTACAGCGTTCATCGCTCCGTTATCACGAATGTAACTAACAAGAGCTCTTGTATCTACATCAGAGATGCAAATAAGATTTTGTTTAATAAAATAGTCTTCCAAACTTCCTGACGCATCTACACGAGAATAATTGAAACTGAAATTTTTACAAATTAAACCAGATATTTTTATGCTTTCTGATTCCACTTCAGAATCATTTACACCATAATTCCCAATATGTGCATTGGTTGCTACCATTAGCTGACCGAAGTAAGAAGGATCAGTGAATATTTCTTGGTAACCCGTCATTCCAGTATTAAAACAAACTTCTCCAAAAGTAGTTCCACTGATTCCAATAGATTTACCGTGAAAAATGGTACCATCACTCAATAAAAGTATAGCGCTTTGTCTTGTTGTGTATTTCATTAGTTGATTTCTTTGTGTTGTAAAGGTTGATGAAACTCGTTAAGCAAATTTCACTTGTAGTTAAATATTATGCAAATTTAATTTTTTAAAATAGTGAAAGCAAAAAAATAAAAGAAATAAATGCTTTTATACTTTATTTCTAAAAGCTATTAAAAAATAAAATTTCTACTATAGCCGTGATGGCAGCGGCATCCTTATTGCCCATGGTTTGGGCAAGAAGATAAAGCTAACAGCAGGACATCTTATGTTTTGAAATTGAATTCTGTGCTCATAAAAAATCAAAAAAAAAAGGATAAACTATAAATAGCTTATCCTTAAATTTTATTGAATGATTATCTTCATAATTATTCAGCTGCGTCAGTAGTCGTTTCAGTTTCGGCTGCTGGAGCAGAAGCTTCAGTAGCATCATCTGCTTTTTTAGCTTTAGCACCACGACGGCTTTTTGCTTTTTTAACTTCTTTTTTACCACCGTTGTAAAGTTCATTGAAATCTACAAGTTCGATCATTGCCATATCAGCATTATCTCCTAAACGATTTCCAACTTTAATGATACGAGTGTATCCACCTGGACGGTCACCAACTTTAGCTGCAACATCTCTGAACAGGTCAGTTACTGCATATTTGCTACGTAAGTAAGCAAAAACGATACGACGATTGTGAGTTGTATCAGATTTTGATTTTGTTATTAAAGGCTCAACAAATTGTTTAAGCGCTTTCGCTTTAGCAACAGTAGTGTTAATACGTTTGTGCTCGATAAGAGAACAAGCCATATTAGCTAACATAGATTTTCTATGAGCTGTCTGTCTGCTTAAGTGGTTGAATTTTTTTCCGTGTCTCATGACGTGTTTTTTTATACTTTCATCTTGATGCTATCCATTTTGGAGATCAAAATATGAAGTAATTTATTCTTTATCTAATTTGTATTTCGCTAAGTCCATACCGAAGTTTAAATTTTTAACTGCAACAAGTTCATCAAGTTCAGTTAAAGATTTTTTACCAAAATTACGGAATTTCATTAGGTCATTTTTATTGAACGATACTAAATCACCAAGTGTATCAACTTCAGCCGCTTTCAAGCAATTTAATGCTCTAACAGAAAGATCCATATCTACAAGCTTAGTTTTAAGCAATTGTCTCATATGTAATGATTCTTCATCATACGATTCTGTTTGTGCAATTTCGTCAGCCTCAAGTGTAATTCTTTCATCAGAGAACAACATGAAATGGTGAATAAGAACTTTTGCAGCCTCAGTAAGAGCATCTTTTGGATTGATTGATCCATCAGTTTTAATTTCAAAAACTAATTTTTCATAATCTGTTTTTTGCTCTACACGGAAGTTTTCAATAGCATATTTTACATTTTTTACCGGAGTAAAAATTGAATCTGTAAAAATAGTTCCAATTGCAGCATTCTGTTTTTTATTCTCTTCAGCAGGAACATATCCTCTACCTTTTTCGATTGTTAAATCGAAATTAAGTTTGATTTTACTATCTAAATTACAGATAACTAGTTCTGGATTCAAAACTTGGAAACCTGAAATAAATTTTTGAAAATCACCAGCTGTTAGTTGGTCTTTACCTGAAACAGAAATAGTAACTGATTCATTATCTATATCTTCAATTTGACGTTTGAAACGTACTTGTTTAAGATTAAGAATAATTTCGGTAACGTCCTCAACAACTCCTGAAATAGTAGAAAACTCATGATCTACACCTTCAATGCGAACAGATGTAATTGCATAACCTTCTAATGCTGAAAGCAAAACTCTTCTAAGTGCATTACCAACGGTCAATCCGTAACCAGGTTCTAAAGGTCTGAATTCAAACTTACCTTCAAAATCGGTTGAATCGATCATGATAACTTTATCGGGCTTCTGAAAATTAAATATTGCCATAAATTTCGACTAAGTCAATTATTATTTGTTGTACAACTCTACGATTAATTGTTCTTTAATGTTTTCTGGAATTTGAAGTCTAGCTGGTACAGTAACAAAAGTACCTTCTTTAACGTCGTTATTCCAAGTAATCCACTCATAAACATGACTTGAATTAGATAAAGAACGTTCGATAGCATCTAAAGATTTAGATTTTTCACGAACTGCAACTTTGTCACCTGGTTTTAGGTGGTAAGAAGCGATATTAACAACATCACCATTAACAGTAATGTGTCTGTGCGAAACTAATTGTCTAGCACCTCTTCTAGAAGGAGCAATACCCATTCTAAAAACTACGTTGTCTAGTCTTGCCTCACATAATTGTAAAAGAACTTCACCAGTAACACCTTTAGTAGCTGATGCTTTTTTGAATAAACCTCTAAATTGCTTTTCTAATATTCCGTAAGAATATTTAGCTTTTTGCTTCTCCATCAACTGGATTGCATATTCAGATTTTTTTCCTCTTTTTTTAGCCATCCCGTGTTGTCCAGGTGGGTAACTTCTTCTTTCGAATGCTTTGTCGTCTCCGAATATTGCTTCGCCAAATTTACGAGCAATTCTAGTTTTTGGACCAGTATATCTTGCCATTTCTAAAAATTATTAAGGTAGAGATTATGAATTCAGGTCATATCCTTCGATAATCGTGTATTCTACCTAGTTATACTTAAATATATTATTAAACTCTACGTCTTTTTGGAGGACGACATCCGTTGTGAGGCATTGGAGTAACATCGATAATCTCTGTAACTTCAATTCCACCGTTATGCAAAGAACGGATAGCAGACTCACGTCCGTTTCCTGGTCCTTTTACATAAACTTTAACTTTTTTCAATCCAGCTTCAAGAGCTACTTTACTACAATCTTCTGCTGCCATTTGGGCTGCGTATGGAGTGTTCTTTTTAGAACCTCTAAAACCCATTTTACCAGCTGAAGACCATGAAATAACCTCACCTTTTTTATTAGTCAAAGATATGATGATATTGTTAAAAGTAGCAGAAATATGAGCTTCTCCCGTTGATTCAACGATAACTTTACGTTTTTTTGCAGTTGCTTTAGCCATATTACTTATTATTTAGTTGCTTTTTTCTTGTTAGCAACAGTTTTTCTTTTACCTTTTCTAGTTCTAGAGTTGTTTTTAGTTCTTTGTCCTCTTAAAGGAAGACCAGATCTATGACGGATACCTCTATAACATCCAATATCCATTAAACGTTTGATGTTTACAGAAACTTCAGAACGTAATTCTCCTTCAATTTTGAAAGTTGATACTGCTTCACGAATCGCTCCGATCTCATCATCATTCCAATCTTGAACTTTTTTATCTTGGCTAACTTGAGCTTTTTCTAAAATCTCAATAGCTCTACTTTTTCCTAATCCAAAGATGTAGGTAAGTGCTATAACACCTCTCTTGTTTTTTGGGATATCTACCCCTGCTATTCTTGCCATAATTATCCTTGTCTTTGTTTAAATCTAGGATTCTTTTTGTTTATTACGTACAATCTCCCTTTTCTTCGCACAATTTTGCACTCGGGACTTCTCTTTTTTACTGAAGCTCTAACTTTCATTTTGAATATCCTTTAATATCTATAAGTAATTCTTGCTTTTGACAAGTCATAAGGGCTCATTTCTAGTTTCACTTTATCACCAGGTAATAATTTGATGTAATGCATACGCATTTTTCCAGATATATGTGCGATTACAATATGTCCATTCTCTAACTCTACACGGAACATTGCATTTGATAATGCTTCAATGATCGATCCGTCTTGTTCTATTGCTGATTGTTTTGCCATAAAGTTAAGCTACTGCTTTTCTATTTTTACCACTTTTCATTAAACCATCATAATGTTTATTCAACAAATATGAATTGATTTGCTGCATTGTATCTATGGCAACACCAACCATAATTATTAATGATGTACCTCCAAAAAACATTGCCCAAGATTGTTGAACATCCATCACACTTACAATTATTGCTGGGAACACAGCAATCAGAGCTAGAAATAAAGATCCTGGAAAAGTTATTAAAGACATCACTTTGTCAAGATAATCAGATGTTTCAACTCCTGGACGAATTCCTGGAATAAAACCGCCGCTTCTCTTTAAGTCGTCTGACATTTTGTTTGTAGGAACTGTAATGGCAGTATAAAAGAAAGTAAATACAATAATTAAAGTTGCAAATACTAAATTATACCAAAATCCAAACATGTTACTAAAAGCACCAACGACAGACTGTGATGCATCTGATTTAGATAAACCTGCTAAAGCAGCTGGAATAAACATAATCGCTTGAGCAAAAATAATTGGCATAACCCCTGAAGCATTAAGCTTTAAAGGAATCCATTGTCTATTTCCATTTAGCATGTCTTGTTCGAAATCACCTGATGTTGTACGACGAGCATATTGAACAGGAATCTTACGAACTGCCATAACTAATAGTACACAACAAATAATAACTAACAACCAAACTATGATTTCAATAACTAACAACATTGGACCACCATTATTATTGGTAACCCTAGTTGTAAACTCTTGAATGAATGCTTGTGGCAGTCTAGCCAATATACCAACCATAATCAACAATGATATACCATTCCCAATTCCCTTATCAGTAATCTTTTCTCCTAACCACATGGCAAAAATTGTACCTGTAACTAAAATAATAACTGAAGAAAATAAGAATTCAAATGAATTGAATCCCAATAAAAATGCATTACTAGGTAATGTTCTATATAAATTATAGATATAAGTTGGACCTTGAACTAAAGTAATTCCAATTGTCAACCAACGAGTGATTTGATTAATCTTTTTTCTACCGCTTTCTCCATCACTTTGTAATTTTTGTAAATAAGGAATAGCAATTCCCATTAACTGAACTACAATAGAAGCAGAAATATAAGGCATAATACCTAAAGCGAAAACTGACGCTTGAGAAAATGCACCTCCAGTAAACATGTCAAGAATTGAACCAATTCCTTCTTTGGTTTGCCCAGCTAAATTACCTAATTGTGTAGCATCAATGCCTGGTAGGGTAACTTGAGCCCCAAAACGATAAACTAAAAGTAGACCTAATGTTATTAAGATTCTATTCTTTAATTCTTCAATTTTCCAAACATTACTTATTGATTCAATAAATTTCTTCATATTAATAGAAAAATTACATTGTTACAGCTTCTCCACCAGCAGCTTCAATAGCAGCTTTTGCAGTAGCAGTAAATTTGTGAGCGGTTACTTTTAATTTTGCTGTTAGTTCACCTCTACCTAAAATCTTAACGATTTCATTTTTAGTAGCTAAACGGTTAGCAACGTAAACTGTCATATCAACAGTATCTTTGATAACACCATTATCAACTAAAAGTTGAAGTGTATCAAGATTTACACCTTCGTAATCTTTACGATTGATGTTTGTAAAACCAAACTTAGGTACACGTCTTTGAAGTGGCATTTGCCCTCCTTCAAATCCAATCTTTTTAGAATAACCAGAACGAGATTTTGCTCCTTTGTGTCCTCTTGCAGAAGTACCACCTTTTCCAGAACCTTCTCCTCTACCTAATCTTTTATTTTGATTGTGTGTAGAACCTTCAGCAGGTTGTAAGTTACTTAAATTCATAACAGTATTTGTTATTTAGTTTCTTCAACAGAAACTAAGTGTTTAACTTTATTTATCATCCCAAGGATTGTAGGGTTTGAATCATGCTCTACAACTTGTCCCATTTTACGTAGACCTAAAGCTTCTAATCCTCTTTTTTGAGTAAGTGGACAGTTGATTTTGCTTCTAACTTGTTTTACTAATAATTTAGCCATAATTTCCTTGAATTAACCTTTAAAAACTTTTTCTAAAGAAACACCTCTTTGTTTTGCAACAGCGTAAGCACTTCTCATTTGTAATAAAGCATCAAAAGTTGCTTTTACTACGTTGTGAGGATTTGAAGATCCTTGTGATTTAGATAATACATCATGAATTCCTACTGACTCTAGAACTGAACGAACAGCTCCACCAGCAATAACTCCTGTACCATGAGAGGCAGGAATTAAGAATACACGTGCACCACCAAATTTACCTTTTTGTTCGTGAGGAACTGAAAGACCGTTTAAAGGAATCTTAACTAGATTTTTCTTAGCATCTTCTACTGCTTTCGCAATTGCTTCAGAAACATCTTTAGATTTACCTAAACCATGTCCAACTACTCCATTCTCATCACCTACAACTACAATAGCAGAAAAACCGAAAGCTCTACCACCCTTTGTAACCTTAGTAACACGATTTACACTCACCAAACGATCTTTTAATTCAAGACCACTTGGTTTTACTAACTCTACATTCTTGTATTTACTATTAGACATACTATATTAGAATTTAAGTCCAGCCGCTCTTGCGCCTTCTGCTAATGATTTAATACGACCGTGATATAAATAACCTCCTCTATCGAAAGTTACTACCTCTATTCCGGCTTTTAAAGCTTTTTCAGCAACTAGTTTTCCAACTGCTGTAGCAACTTCAATATTCGTACCGTTACCTATTTCTTTTTCTCTTGAAGAAGCTGCTAGTAAAGTAACACCGTTTACGTCATCAATAAGTTGAGCATAAATTTCTTTGTTACTTCTAAATACAGATAGTCTTGGATTTGCAGCAGTACCACTAATCGTTTTTCTAATTCTGAATCTAATTCTTTGTCTTCTTTCAGGTTTTGTTAATGACATAATCTTATTTTTTAAGCTGATTTACCTGCTTTTCTTCTTAATACTTCACCTACGAATTTAACACCTTTTCCTTTGTACGGCTCTGGCTTACGGAAACCTCTGATTTTCGCAGCCACTTGACCTAAAAGTTGTTTGTCAAATGATGTTAATTTAACGATAGGGTTCTTACCTTTTTCAGATATTGTTTCTAAAGTAACTTCAGGAGCAATTTCTAAAACTATATTGTGAGAGAATCCAAGTGCTAAATCTAATTTTTGTCCTTGGTTTGAAGCTCTATAACCAACTCCAACCAATTCTAAAGACTTAGTAAAACCTTCTGTAACACCGATAATCATATTATTGATTAAAGATCTGTACAAACCGTGCTTTGCTCTTTGGTCTTTGTGATCCGACGATCTTTCAACTTGAACTTGATCGCCTTCAACTGTAACAGTAACGTCCGAAAACTCCTGAGTTAGTTGACCATTTTTTCCTTTTACTGTAATAATACCGTTTGCAACTTCAACAGTTACACCAGCTGGTATTGTTACTGGACTTTTACCTATTCTTGACATCTTTATATAGTCTTTAAATTAGTATACGTAACAAATAACTTCACCACCTACGTTCAATTGTTTTGCTTTCTTTCCAGTCATTAACCCTTTAGAGGTAGACACGATAGCAATACCTAACCCGTTAAGGATTCTAGGAATAGATGAAGAACTTGAATATTTACGTAAACCTGGTTTACTAATTCTCTGGATATCTTTAATTACTGGCTCCTTAGTATCTTTGTCATACTTTAAAGCGATTTTGATTGAACCCTGAACAGCGTTGTCTTCAAATTTGTAACTCAAGATATAACCTTGATCAAATAAGATCTTAGTTATTTCTTTTTTTAGATTAGATGCAGGAATTTCGACAACTTTGTGGTTTGCGGCCACAGCGTTACGAACTCTTGTCAAATAATCAGCAATAGGATCTGTATACATTATGTATCAATTTGCGGTTTTGGTTTTCAATGAACTATTCACTGAACCTGAAACCAGTTTATAAATATGAATGATACAGACGTAACTAAGTTGCGTCTGTATCAGAACGTAATAAAATTACGTTTTTACCAAGATGCCTTTTTAACACCTGGAATCAATCCGTTATTTGCCATTTCACGAAATGTAACACGTGAAAGACCGAATTGACGCATATATCCTCTTGGTCTACCCGTTAATTTACAACGATTGTGTAAACGAACTGGTGAAGCATTTTTCGGTAACTTTTGCAAACCTACGAAATCTCCAGCTTCTAACAAAGCTTTTCTTTTCTCAGCATACTTAGCTACTGTTTTTTCTCTCTTAACCTCGCGGGCTTTCATTGATTCTTTAGCCATGTCTTAATTCTTTTTAAAAGGTAATCCTAATTCTGTCAATAGAGACTTTGCTTCTTTATCCGTTTTTGCTGAAGTTACAAAAGTGATATCCATTCCTGATATTTTGTTTACTTTGTCAATATCAATTTCTGGGAAAATGATTTGCTCTAAAACACCAAGATTGTAATTTCCTCTTCCGTCAAAACCAGTAGCTTTAATACCACTGAAATCTCTTACACGTGGTAAAGCTGAAGTTACAAGTCTATCTAAAAACTCATACATTCTTTCTCCACGTAGAGTAACTTTTGCTCCAATAGGCATCCCTTTTCTCAATTTGAAAGACGCAACGTCCTTCTTAGAGATAGTAGATACTGCTTTCTGTCCAGTGATCTTTGTTAACTCATCAACTGCATAGTCAATTAGTTTTTTATCAGATACAGCTGCACCAACTCCTTTACTTAAAACGATTTTCTCCAATTTAGGAACCTGCATTACGTTTACGTATCCGAATTCCTCTTTAAGAGCAGCAATTACTCTGCTCTTATATTCTTCTTTTAGTCTAGGTATATACGCCATTACTATAGTACTTGATTAGATTTTTTTGCAAATCTTACTTTCTTATCTCCTTCTACTCTAATACCAACTCTAGTTGCTTCCTTAGTTTTAGGATCAATTAAAGAGATGTTAGATATTTGTATAGAAGCTTCTTTCTTTACGATACCACCTTGAGGGCTTTTTGCACTTGGTTTCGTATGTTTAGAAACCATATTTACACCTTCAACAATCGCTTTGTTCTTGTCTTTGTACACACGTAATACTTTACCTTCAGCACCTTTATGGTCTCCAGCAATTACTCTTACGATGTCACCTGATTTTATTTTTAGCTTTATCATCTTAAAACGAATTAAAGCACTTCTGGTGCTAATGATACAATTTTCATGAATTGTTTTTCACGAAGTTCTCTTGCTACTGGACCAAAAACACGAGTTCCTCTCATTTCCCCTGCAGCGTTCAAAAGAACACATGCATTGTCATCGAAACGGATATAAGAACCATCAGCTCTTCTCACTTCTTTTTTGGTACGTACAACAACTGCAGTTGAAACAGCTCCTTTTTTAACGCTTCCGTTAGGTGCTGTATCTTTGATAGAAACTACAATTTTGTCACCAACAGAGGCATACCTTCTTTTGGTACCTCCTAAAACACGGATAGTTAAAACTTCTTTTGCTCCCGTATTATCTGCTACTTTTAATCTTGACTCTTGTTGTACCATAATTATTTAGCTCTTTCTAAGATTTCAACTAACCTCCAACATTTAGTTTTACTTAAAGGACGCGTTTCGCTAATCCTTACCGTATCTCCAACGTTGCAGTCGTTCATTTCGTCGTGTGCGTGATACTTTTTAGTTTTCAACACGAACTTACCGTATAATGGGTGTTTTACTTTACGCACTTCAGCAACAACAATAGACTTGTCCATTTTGTCTGAAGTTACAACACCAATTCTCTCTTTTCTTAAATTTCTTTTTTCTTCCATCTTTCAGCAGACTACAGTTATTGTAACTCTCTTTTAGTAAGTTCTGTAGCTAATCTAGCAACAACTCTTCTCGCACTTCTAATTTGAAGTGGGTTCTCAATTGGTGAAATAGCGTGAGCCATTTTTAGATCAGCATATGTTTTCTTAGACAAGCTAAGCTTTTCTTGCAACTGTGCTGCAGAAAGATCTTTTATTTCTGATTGTTTCATAATATAATATAGATTATGCTTCGAAATCTCTAGCAACAACGAATTTAGTTTTTACTGGAAGCTTTTGAGCTGCAAGACGTAACGCCTCTTTTGCAACTGATAAAGGAACTCCTCCAACTTCAAACATAATTCTTCCGGGTTTAACAACAGCAGCCCAATATTCAACGGCTCCTTTACCTTTACCCATACGTACCTCAAGAGGCTTCTTAGTAATTGGTTTGTCTGGAAATACTTTGATCCATAATTGTCCTTCTCTCTTCATAAAACGAGTTGCAGCAATACGCGCAGCCTCGATTTGACGTGAGGTTAAGAACATTCCATCTTCATGTACAGATTTAATACCAAACATTCCATTTGAAAGTTCATACCCTCTATGAGAGTTACCCTTCATTTTACCTTTTTGTACCTTACGGTATTTTGTTCTTTTAGGCTGTAACATTTTTCTTTAATTTAAAAATTTACTTTCTTTTACGAGCGTCTGGTTTTCCACCTTTGTTAAAAGGCTTTCTGTCTCCTCTCGGAGAATCGCCACCTTTACCTCCACCAGTACCAGATTGTTTTTTGTCCATTCCAGCAAGCGGAGAAAGATCTCTCTTTCCATAAACTTCACCTTTCATGATCCACACTTTGATTCCCATTCTACCATAAGTAGTATGAGCTTCAGCAAGCGCATAATCAATATCGGCTCTGAAAGTTGATAGAGGAATTCTTCCTTCTTTGAAACCCTCTGAACGTGCCATCTCTGCACCATTCAAACGACCAGAAATCAAAACTTTTATACCTTCAGCGTTCATACGCATAGAAGCAGCAATAGCCATTTTGATTGCACGTCTGTAAGAAATACGGCTTTCGATTTGACGACAGATGCTTGTAGCAACTAGATACGCGTCAAGTTCAGGTCTTTTTATTTCAAAGATGTTGATTTGAACCTCTTTGTCAGTAATTTTTTTAAGTTCTTCTTTCAACTTGTCTACCTCTTGTCCACCTTTTCCGATAATGATACCAGGTCTAGCAGTAGTGATAGTAACGGTTACAAGTTTCAAAGTTCTCTCAATGATTACTTTTGATACACTAGCTTTTGATAAACGAGCATGGATATACTTTCTGATTTTGTGATCTTCGGCAAGTTTATCACCATAATCATTTCCACCATACCAGTTTGAGTCCCATCCTCTGATGATACCAAGTCTATTTCCAATTGGATTTGTCTTTTGTCCCATCTTGTATTAAATTGCTTGTGTGTTATTAATAGATCCAAGCACGATTGTTACGTGGTTAGAACGTTTTCTAATTCTGTGAGCACGACCTTGTGGAGCTGGACGAAGTCTTTTCAACATCATTCCACCATCAACCGTGATCGTTTTAACAAATAAACCAGCCTCTTCCATATTAGCGTCAGGGTTTTTTGCTTGCCAGTTGGCAATAACAGATAAAACCAATTTCTCTAATTTTCTTGAAGCTTCTTTAGAACTGAATCTTAAGATGTTCAATGCTCTCTCTACCTTCTGACCTCTTACCAAGTCCGCTACTAAGCGCATTTTTCTAGGTGAAGTAGGGCAGTTATTCAATTTTGCGAAAGCAATAGACTTATTAGCCTCTTTTCTCGCATCTGCTGTTTCTCTTTTACGAACTCCCATTGCTTCTTATTTTTTACCTTTATTTTTTGCTCCAGCATGACCTCTAAAAGATCTAGTTGGTGAAAATTCTCCTAATTTGTGACCTACCATGTTTTCTGTTACGTAAACTGGTACAAATTGACGACCGTTATGAACTGCGATAGTTTGTCCAACAAAGTCTGGAGTAATCATAGAAGCTCTAGACCAAGTCTTAACCACTCCTTTATTTCCACCTGCAATGTTTTCTTGAACTTTCTTGTCTAACTTATAATGTACAAAAGGTCCTTTTTTTAATGAACGTGCCATATCTTATTATTTCTTTCTACGTTCTACGATATACTTGTTACTCGGGTTTTTCTTAGAACGAGTTCTATAACCTTTAGCTGGTATTCCATTTCTTGAACGTGGATGTCCACCAGAAGAACGTCCTTCACCACCACCCATTGGGTGATCGACAGGGTTCATTGCAACAGGTCTTGTTCTAGGTCTTCTACCTAACCATCTTGTTCTACCTGCTTTACCAGATACAACTAATTGGT
This sequence comes from Flavobacterium sp. PL12, assembly GCF_039123485.1. Lineage (NCBI taxonomy): Bacteria > Pseudomonadati > Bacteroidota > Flavobacteriia > Flavobacteriales > Flavobacteriaceae > Flavobacterium > Flavobacterium sp. PL12. The sequence goes on along the minus strand of NZ_JBANDI010000002.1, from coordinate 80,798 downwards.
GGTCTGAATTTGAAACCGCTCCAATTGTAGCCGAACAAGTTAACAAGATTAATCTTGTTTCACCAGAAGGCATTTTGATTGTAGCATATTTTCCATCTCTTGCCATTAATTGAGCAAATGTTCCAGCAGAACGAGCGATTACAGCTCCTTGTCCTGGTCTCAATTCGATACAAGAAATTACAGTTCCTAATGGAACTTTACTTAAAGGTAATGTATTACCAATTTCAGGTTGAGATTCTGGACCAGAAACTAATTTCTGACCAACTTTCAATCCGTTTTGAGCAATAACATAAGTTTTCTCACCATCAGCATAAGCTAATAATGCGATAAACGCAGTACGATTTGGATCATACTCAATTGATTTCACTGTCGCAGGAATTCCTTCTTTTGTACGTTTGAAATCAATAATACGATATCTCTGCTTGTGACCACCACCCGTATAACGCATGGTCATCTTTCCTTGACTATTTCTACCTCCAGAGTTTTTTATCGGCGCTATCAAAGAGCGTTCCGGCTTATCAGTTGTAATGGCGTCATAACCATTCACAACTCTAAATCGCTGACCTGGGGTAATAGGTTTTAATTTTCTTACTGACATTTTATCTTAGATATTGTTGTAAAAATCAATTGTTTCTCCTTCTTGTACTTGTACAATTGCTTTTTTAATAGCATTTGTCTTTCCACTGATTAAACCACTTTTAGTGTATTTAGTAGTTCTATCCGGTCTTACGTTCATCGTGTTAACACTCAAAATCGTTACTCCATAAGCAGCTTCAATAGCTTTCTTAATTTGTACTTTATTTGCTTTTTTGTCAACAACGAATCCGAAGCGGTTTAAAACTTCACTTTCTTTGGTTACTTTTTCCGTTACTATAGGCTTAATTATGATGCTCATATCCTATTATTTACTTAAATTTTCTTCAATTATCTCTAAAGAACTCTCTAAAAGAACTAAGTTATTAGCGTTAAGAATAGCATAAGTACTTAATTCTAAGCTACTTACGACGCTAGACCCTTTTAAATTGCGTGAGGACAAATATACATTTTTATTGGTATCACCCAACACAAATAGAGATTTTTTATTTTCTAACTCTAAAGCTTTCAAAACGTTGATGAAATTTTTAGTGTTTGGTGTTTCAAAATTAAAGTCTTCAAGTACAATAATATTTGACTCTTTTGCTTTAATCGAGAAAGCAGATTTTCTAGCCAAACGTTTCAAGTTTTTATTCAATTTGAATGAATAACTTCTTGGTCTTGGTCCGAAAACTGTTCCACCACCTTTAAACAATGGATTCTTTGCACTACCCGCACGGGCAGTACCAGTTCCTTTTTGTTTTTTAATCTTACGTGTACTTCCCGCTACTTCAGCTCTTTCTTTAGCTTTGTGCGTTCCTTGTCTTTGATTAGCAAGATATTGCTTTACATCAAGGTATACTGCGTGATTGTTTGGTTCTATACCAAATACTGAATCAGAAAGTTGAACTTTTCTTCCAGTATCTTTTCCGTTGAAATCTAATACTTTTGCTTCCATTACTTCTGAATGATTACATAAGAGTTGTTATGACCAGGAACACATCCTTTTATAACAAGTAGATTCTTTTCAGCAACTACTTTTAAAACTCTAAGGTTTTGAACTTTTACATTTTCTCCTCCCATTCTTCCAGCCATACGCATTCCTTTGAATACTCTAGATGGATAAGAAGAAGCTCCTACAGAACCTGGCGCTCTTAAACGGTTGTGTTGACCGTGAGTTGCTTGTCCAACACCACCAAAACCGTGACGTTTAACAACCCCTTGGAAACCTTTACCTTTAGATACACCTTGTACATCTACAAATTCTCCTTCTTCAAAAATAGAAACATCAATAAGATCTCCTAATTTTTGTTCAGTTGCAAAATCTTGGAATTCAACGACTTTTTTCTTAGCTACAGTTCCTGCTTTTTTAAAGTGACCTAAAGCCGCTTTTGTGGAATGTTTCTCGTTTTTGTCATCGAAACCAAGTTGCAACGCTTCGTACCCGTCAACACCTTTGGTTCTGACTTGGGTAACAACGCATGGTCCAGCTTCGATTACTGTACAAGGAATGTTTTTCCCGTTCTCGTCGAAAATACTAGTCATGCCGATTTTTCTACCAATTAACCCAGACATAATTATTAATTATTAATTATTAAATATAAACATAGAACGCAGCTTTTAACCGAATCCTATTTTTTTAAAGTGGTGCAAAAGTATAACTTATTTACACACAAACCAAAAAAATATTTTTCAATCAAAAGCAGCGTCCCTTTTTACTCTTAAACTACTTAAACTTTGATTTCTACTTCAACTCCACTTGGCAATTCAAGTTTCATTAATGCATCAATAGTTTTAGATGAAGATGAATAAATATCAATCAATCTCTTGTATGACATTACTTCAAATTGCTCTCTCGCTTTTTTGTTAACGTGTGGAGAACGCAATACAGTGAAAAGTTTTTTGTGAGTTGGCAAAGGAATTGGTCCTGTTACTACTGCACCTGTACTCTTAACAGTTTTTACAATCTTCTCAGCAGACTTGTCTACTAACATGTGATCGTAAGATTTTAATTTTATTCTGATTTTTTGACTCATTTTCTTAAAGATTAAGCGTTTCCTTTTGCTTTTTTGATTACTGCTTCTGAAATATTAGCAGGTGTTTCAGCGTAGTGTGAAAATTCCATCGTAGAAGTTGCTCTACCAGAAGAAAGTGTTCTTAATGTTGTAACATAACCAAACATCTCTGATAACGGAACATCCGCTTTAATAGTTTTAGCACCAGCTCTATCACCCATGTCATTTACCTGACCTCTACGACGGTTAATATCACCTACGATATCTCCCATGTTTTCTTCTGGTGTAATAACTTCCATCTTCATTATTGGCTCAAGAATAACAGCTCCAGCAGCTTTAGCTACTTCTCTGTACCCCATTCTAGCAGCTAACTCAAAAGATAGTGCATCTGAATCGACAGGGTGGAAAGATCCGTCTGTCAAAGTTACTTTCAAACTATCAACTTGGTATCCAGCTAATGGACCAGTTTTCATAGCTTCACGGAAACCTTTCTCAACAGATGGGATATATTCTTTAGGAACGTTACCACCTTTTACAGCATTTACGAACTGTAATCCAACAGCAGGCTTACCATCAACTTCATCAGCAGGCTCTAATGTAAATACGATATCACCGAATTTACCACGACCTCCAGATTGTTTCTTGTATGTCTCTCTGTGTGTAGCAGATCTTGTAAAAGCTTCTTTATATTCTACTTGAGGCTCACCTTGATTCACTTCAACTTTAAACTCACGTCTCATACGATCGATAAGTACATCTAAGTGAAGCTCACCCATACCTGATATAATAGTTTGACCTGAAGCTTCATCAGTTCTAACTGTAAACGTAGGATCTTCTTCAGCTAATTTAGCTAAAGCCATACCCATTTTATCAACATCAACCTTAGTTTTAGGTTCAATTGCAACCCCGATTACCGGTGCTGGAAATTTCATTGACTCAAGAATAATTGGGTGTTTTTCATCACACATTGTATCTCCAGTCTTGATATCTTTAAAACCAACTGCTGCTCCAATATCTCCAGCTTCGATAAAATCGATTGGATTTTGTTTGTTAGCATGCATCTGGTAGATACGAGAAATTCTTTCTTTGTTTCCTGAACGAGTGTTCAAGATATATGAACCTGCATCTAAACGTCCTGAGTAAGCACGGAAAAACGCTAAACGACCTACGAATGGGTCAGTAGCAATTTTAAAAGCTAAAGCCGCGAATGGCTCAGCTACAGATGGCTTACGCAAAATTTTAACTTGGTCTTCTTCTAATAATTCAGCATCATCAGGATGAATTCCCCAAATACCTTCTTTCTCCATTGGAGATGGTAAGTATTTACAAACTGCATCTAATAAAAACTGAACTCCTTTATTTTTAAATGAAGATCCACATAACATAGGAATAATCGCCATGTCAATAGTAGCAGCTCTTAATGCGTTGTTAATCTCTTCTTCAGTGATAGAAGTTTCATCTTCCATGTACTTATCTAAAAGATTCTCATCGTAATCAGCAACAGCTTCAATTAATGCAGAACGGTATTCTTTAACTTCGTCAATCATATCCTCAGGAATAGGTACAATATCATAAGTAGCACCGTAATTTTCATCATGCCAAATCATAGCTTGATTTTTCACTAAGTCAACTACTCCTTTGAAATCGTTCTCTTCACCAATAGGTAAAGTGATTGCAACAGCGTTAGATTTCAACATGTCTCTAACTTGCTGACAAACTCCTAAGAAATTTGAACCTTGACGGTCCATTTTATTTACAAATCCCATACGTGGAACTCTATATTGATCTGCTAGTCTCCAGTTAGTTTCTGATTGTGGCTCAACACCATCAACAGCACTAAATAAGAAAACTAAACCATCAAGTACACGTAGTGAACGATTTACTTCAACAGTAAAATCAACGTGTCCTGGAGTATCAATAATATTAAAGTGATACGGTAAAGATTCAGGTAATTTCTCACCTTGTTTTGTTGGGAAGTTCCACTCACAAGTTGTAGCAGCAGAAGTAATTGTAATACCTCTTTCTTGCTCTTGCGCCATCCAGTCCATTGTTGCAGAACCTTCGTGCGTTTCACCTATTTTGTGGTTTTTTCCTGTATAGAAAAGAATACGCTCTGTTGTTGTTGTTTTACCAGCATCAATGTGTGCAGCGATTCCAATATTTCTTGTATATCTTAAGTCTCTAGCCATTTCTCTATGAATTAAAATCTAAAGTGAGAGAAAGCTTTGTTAGCTTCTGCCATTTTGTGAGTATCCATTCTTTTCTTAACAGCAGCACCTTCTTCTTTAGCCGCAGCTAAACATTCTGAAGCTAACCTTTGAGCCATAGACTTTTCATTTCTTCTTCTTGAATAAAGTATTAACCACTTCATTGCCATAGAGATTTTTCTATCTGGTCTAATTTGCATCGGAATTTGGAATGTAGCTCCACCTACTCTACGACTACGTACTTCTACGTGAGGCATAACGTTAGTTAAAGCATCTTTCCATATTTCTAACGATGGCTTTTCAGCATCTTGTTTTTTAGACTCAATGATGTCAATAGCATCATAAAATACTTTAAACGCTGTCGATTTTTTTCCATCCCACATTAAGTTGTTCACAAAACGTGTTACCAGTTGATCATTAAATCTTGGATCTGGTAAAAGTGGTCTCTTCTTTGCCGCTCTTTTTCTCATGTCTTTTTTTTAATAAAATTACACACCTATAGACAACGATCACTCGCGTCTACAAAATGCAAAACTTTAAATTACTTTTTTGCTTCTTTTGGGCGTTTTGCTCCGTACTTAGATCTTCTTTGCGTTCTTCCTGCTACTCCTGACGTATCAAGTGCACCACGAACGATGTGATATCTAACTCCTGGTAAATCTTTTACCCTTCCACCCCTAACTAATACTATCGAGTGCTCTTGTAGATTGTGTCCTTCACCAGGGATGTAGGCATTTACTTCATTACCATTTGTCAAACGTACACGCGCTACTTTACGCATTGCAGAGTTTGGTTTTTTAGGTGTTGTAGTGTAAACACGCGTACAAACCCCTCTTCTTTGAGGACAAGAATCTAAAGCAACCGATTTACTCTTCTTAGTCATCTGAGTTCTTCCTGTTCTTACTAATTGTTGAATTGTTGGCATAATTAATACTAAAAATTTCTTATTATATTAAATTCCCGCTTTTTACGGGGTTGCAAATGTAGAAAATATTTTTTATTCCACAAACGTAAAATCATTATATTTTTTATCGACCAATAATTATTCTTTAATGCGATACCAAATAAGCTTCAACTGATTACCATTTTAAACTCTGTATATAGTACCGTTTGAAATCTATAATAAACCACAGATATTTGCATTACATTTATCAAAATTATCAATCAATTGAAAACATTACTTCTTTTAATTTTCTTCTTATTAATTCCTTTTATACCACATGCTCAAAATTTCGAACTGAAAATTATTGGAAAGAATGCTGTAGAAACAAAAGTAATTGACTCATTAGGCTACTCCAATAAGCATAAGAACACTAAATTAATAAGTGACGAACTATTACAATTATCTGAAAAGTTATCCAATTTAGGATTTATTGACAACAGTGCAACGAACGCAAAACAATTAAACGATTCCACTTTTCTAGCAGAAATTTACTTAGGTACAAAAATCAAATATGTACATATATATATAGGTACAAATAAAACAATCATAAATTCGCTTTCGTATCCACTAGTAGATGGGAAAATAAAGATTCCCTACATCAAATTAGATTCTTTTCTAAACAACACTATTCTACAATTAGAGCAGGAAGGATATTCTTTATCTAAAGTACAATTAACAAACGTTGAACGACAAGACTACACACTAAACGCTGATCTATTAGTTGAAATTGACAAAAAAAGAAATCTTAATGCCATAATCGTAAAATATGCAGAAAGCAATCGTTCTGATTTTTTTCCAAAAGGACATTTAAAACAAATTAATAATAAGTATCGCAAAAGCATCTTCAATCAGAAAACCGTAGAAAACATTAATTCAGATTTTAACAAATTTAGCTTTGTTAGTCAACTTAAGTATCCTCAAATATTATTTACTAGTGATACTACCGCTGTTTATGTTTACCTCGAAAAAAAGAATTCAAACACATTTGATGGGTTTCTCGGTTTTTCAAATAATGACGGCAAGAAGATCTCGCTAACGGGATACGTTGATCTTACTCTTGAAAATATTTTAAAATCAGGTGAACAAATAGCAATTAACTGGAAAAGCGATGGAAACGACCAAAAAACATTTAAAGGAAATATTGAACTTCCATACTTATTTAAAACTCCGATAGGAATCAAAGCCGAAATAAATATTTTTAGACAAGATTCTACTTTTCAAACTACTAAAACATCTGTTGACTTAAATTACTATTTAAATTATAACTCTCGCTTTTACTTAGGATATCAAACTAGCACTTCGAGTGATATTCAAAATTTAACCGGAACTGGAATAAGTGATTTCAATAATTCTTTTTTAACTGCAAAATTCGAATATCTTAAAACTGAAATATCAAATTCTTTATTCCCTACAAAAACAAAACTAAAAAGCTCTTTAGGAATTGGTCAAAGAGAATTGAGCACGGAATTCGAAAACAGAAAAAACCCACAAATAATATTAAATATCGATTTTAGTCATAATTTTTATTTAAATAAAAATAATTCTATTTATTTAAATAGTCAAAATAATTATTTGAGCAGTAATGCCTATTTAATCAATGAATTGTTTCGTTTTGGGGGTATGAATAGCATAAGAGGATTTTCGGAAAATAGCTTACAAGCATACTTCTTGACCGCATTACTCACCGAATACAGATATACACTATCAACAAACCTATACATTCATAGCATATTGGATTACAGCATTTTAAAAAATAAATTAACAAACGAAAATATTACAATTACGGAAAATCTTTTTGGTATCGGAATAGGATTAGGATTACAAACCAAAAACGGTCTGTTTAAATTTGCTGCAGCCAGTGGAAAGGATGATAAACAGGAATTTGATATTTCCAACACTATTATCCATGTAAGTTACAATGTTAAATTTTAATTTAGACGTAAAATTTGCAAAATATATATTAGGAATGTTAACAAATTATTATGAAGTTTGTGAAACTAATTCAAAATATTATAAAATGAAACTAAAATTTAATGGATTCTTAGTACTACTAGTAGTACTTGTGGCGCAAATTACTTTTGCACAAGAAAGAGTAGTTTCAGGAACAGTTTCCGATAATGCAGGATTGCCCTTACCAGGGGTAAGTGTATTGATTAAAGGAACTCAAACTGGAACTCAAACAGACTTTGATGGAAAATTCTCTATCAAAGCAACACCAACCCAAGTCTTATTGTTTAGCTATATTGGGATGAAGTCGCAAGAAGCTTCAGCTAGCTCAACAAAAATTGCAGTTAAACTTAAAGATGATTCAGTTCAACTTGAAGGAGTAGTTGTTACTGCATTAGGTATCAAAAGAAAACCGAAAGAGCTTTCTTATGCAGTAGAAAACATTAAAAGTGACGATTTAACAAAAACTAAAGCTGTAAACGTTGCAACTGCATTAGCAGGTAAAGTTTCTGGTTTACAAGTTAACGTTACTAATAATGGTATTAATCCTAGTACAAGAGTTGTATTAAGAGGAAACAGATCACTACTTGGAAACAATGAGGCACTTATTGTAATTGATGGTTTTCCATCTGCAAGAGGTGTACTTGATCGTATCAACCCAAATGACATTGATAACGTAACAATCTTGAAAGGTGCAAATGCATCAGCTCTTTACGGAACAGAAGCTGCAAACGGAGTTTTAGTTGTTACTACTAAAAAGGGTTCAGGTAAGTTATCTATTACTTACAATTCTTCATTACAAATGGAAACTGTTTCTTACTTACCTAAGCTTCAAGACCAATTTGGTGTAGGTGGATTTCCTGATGGAACATTATTACCTCTTGAAAACGTTAACTGGGGACCTCGTTTTGATGGCCGTTTAGTTGATGCAAGTGAAGTTACACTTGACGGTACTACTTTGCAAGTGCCATTTTCTCCGATCAAAAATAACGTAAGAAACTTTTTTGATACGGGAATTTCTACAAGACATGGTGTTACGTTTAAAGGTGGTGATGAAAATAGCGATTTTTTATTCTCTATTGACCAAACAAACACTAGCGGTATCGTTCCAAAGGATACTTACAACAGAACAAACGTTAGATTAAAAGGTAGCAGAAAATTTGATCGTTTAAGTGTTGGTGGAAACGTTAGTTTTTTCAGAGCACATGCTAATCAAGTAAGTGAAGTTGCTGGAAGACAAGGTAGACCATTGTACTGGAATGTATTAAATACGCCACTACATATCCCTTTAGATCAAATGAAAAACTGGAAAGACGGTAGATATAGCAGAAATGAAGTTTCATTCTTCCGTTTCTACGAAAATCCATACTTCATCGTTGATACGCAAAGAGAAAAATCTAACTATACAGAATTCAATGCGTTATCTAACATTGATTATAAAGTAGCTGACTGGTTTACAATATCTTTAAACACAGGTTTCACAACTTTCAATGATGATTTCAAAAGACAATTTGGAGCATTAACTTATGCTTTCGAATTGGACGAACCTTATGGACAAATAGATGCATACGGTGCTAGCACAGCTTCTAGAATAACAATTGGACAACGTTTTAATAATGACTTATTGTTTAAATTTGATAAGGAAATTAACAAAAACTTTTCTACTAAATTAACTTTAGGTGTTAATACAAGACTCACTTCATCAAATGGAGTTGCAGTTAGTGGTGATAACTTAATTATCCCAGACTTCTACAACGTTTCTACAAGAACAGGAGATTTAATAGGATCAGAAGCTCTTAATCAATTTAGAAGACAAGGTGTTTACGGTGATTTCACTTTAGGATTTAAAGAATATTTATTCTTAAACGTAACTGCAAGAAATGACTGGTCTTCTGCATTGCCAAAAGACAGCAATAACTTCTTCTATCCTGGAGCAGGTTTATCATTTGTAGTTTCAGATGCATTTCCTGGAATCAAAAGCGATAACGGAATTGATGTTTTAAAAGCTACAGTAAACGTAACTAAAACAGGTAATGACCCATCAGCTTACGATATTCAAAGTATTTTTGCAGCACCAGCAGGTTTCCCTTATGGTACTACAACAGGATTATCTCAAGGAGCTAGAGATCCAGATCCATCATTAAATCCTGAATTTACTTTATCTAAAGAGGTAGGTATTGAATTAGGTTTATTCAACAGCAGATTAATGTTTAATGGTACATTGTACCAAACTAATACTACTGACCAAATCGTTCCGATTAACGTTTCTGTTGCTTCTGGAGCAACAAGTATCCTTGCGAATATTGGAGAAATTCAAAACAAAGGTGTGGAACTAGATTTAAAAGGTACAATTATTAGATCAAACGATTTTAGCTGGAAATTAGGAGCTAACTACTCAGGATATAAATCTAAAGTAGTTTCATTATTTGAAGGTGTTGATGAAGTAGTTATTGGAGGTTTTACTGATGCAACAGTTATAGCAAAAGTGGGAGAATCTTATCCTTTAATTAAAACAACATCATATGACAGAGATCCTCAAGGTCGTGTAATCGTTGGAGCTAATGGTAACCCAGTGAAATCTTCAGATTTGAAGGTTCAAGGTAAAACTACTCCTGATTACATTGTAGGTATGAATACAACTTTTTCATACAAAGGATGGACATTATATGCTGTAGCAGATTACAGAACTGGACATGTTTTTTACAATAACCTAGATGATTTATTATCTTTTACAGGTTTATCTGAGCGTACTGCTAGTGCAGGAAGACAGGCATTCGTTTTCCCAAACTCAGCATATTCTGATGGAGCAGGTGGATTTACAGCAAACAATGATCGCTTAACAGCAGGTGGTGGAAATGCTTTCTGGGATGAATACGGTACTATTAAAGAAAATTTTGTAAGTGATGCAACAACTCTAAAATTAAGAGAAGTATCATTATCTTATGACTTTTCAAATGACTTTACTTCAAAAATTGGTATTCAATCTATGAATGTCGGTGTTTTTGGTAGAAATCTATTAACACTTAGACCAAAAGACAATACAACAACAGATCCTGAATTTAACTTAAATACAGGTAACGGAGTTGGTGTAGGATCTCAAGCTCAAACACCTCCTACAAGACAGTTTGGTTTAAACTTTAATATAACATTTTAATACATAAAATATGAACACAAAAACAATCATAAAATCATGTGTAGTACTTTTAGTTACTGCCTTGACTACCGTAAGCTGTAGTGATTATTTAGATGTCAATGATAATCCTAATAGTCCTGCATCTTCAACACCTTTCCAAACGTTACCAGTTGCACAGAGAGATCTAACGGCTTTAAATGCTCGTGAAATGACTTACTTAGGGAATTTTATTTCCTACAACTGGGCGACTCCATCAAACTGGTCAGCTAATCAGGAATTCTCTAGATACACGATCAATTCAAGCTTTTATTCAAATATCTTTGAAACTTCGTATGCTACGATTTTCAAGAACTTGACTTACGTACAAAACTACACTGATAAGACAGGTGTAGTAGATTACAGCGCATACAAAGCTATAGCGTCAGTATTAAAAGGTTTTCAGTACCAATATTTAGTAGATCTTTATGGTGATGTTCCTTATACAGAAGCTAACTTAAGAAGTGGTAATATCACTCCTAAGTATGACGATGCACAAACGATCTATAAGGCGGTAATTGCTGATTTAACTTCAGCTGCTGAATTAGCATTAGACTTACCAGACAATGCAGAGAGTCCAGGAAAACAAGATATTATCAACAAAGGTGATATGACTAAATGGGCTAAATTTGCGAATAGTGTTAAATTGAGAATGCTTATTCGTTTAAGTAACACAAACCAAGATGCTTACATTAAAGCGCAAATAGCATTAATCGATGCGAATGGTGCAGGTTATATTACAGCTGACGTTGCAACTCAACCTGGATATAGCGATAATGCTGACAAGCAAAATCCTTTTTACGGATATTTCAGAAAACCTAGCACAAATGCGGAACAAGATAGAGGAGATTATACTGTTGCAACTGATTACGTTGTAAATTATTTGAGTGGTACAAATGACCCTCGTTTAAATAGATTGTATGCAGGAGCTAAAACTGGTGGAGCATTCAAAGGAGCTCCTCAAACTACAACTCTTCCTGGAGTAGGATTTACTTCTAATGATCTAGCAAAAATTGGTCCTGGATTAATAGTACCAACTACAGGAATGACAGCAGCTCAAACGATAATGAGTATGCCAGAAATTTTATTATTGCAAGCTGAAGCAATAGCTAGAGGATATATCGCTGGTGGAGATGCTGCTGCAAAAACTAAGTACGAACAAGCAATTACCGCTTCATTTACTAGACTTGGAGTGCCTACTGCCGCAACTGCTGCCGTAACTTACTATTCTCAAGCATTACCAAATGTTGCTTGGCCAACAACAGGCAACTTGAGTGCAAAAGTTCAAGCAATCATTACTCAAAAGTGGGTAGCATTAAATGGTACATCGTCTATTGAATTATGGATTGAAAAAACCAGAACTGGCTTCCCAGCTGGATTACCTCAACCTGCAGAAGGAGGAGGAATTAGACCAGTTAGATTGCTTTATCCAGGATCTGAAAATTCAAGAAACTCGTTAAACGTACCAAAACAAACTGCACAAACTGCTTTTACTTCTAACCCATTTTGGAAATAAAAAATATAATTATGAGAAATATTTCAATAAGATCAAAAGTCGCAGGACTTATAATGCTCATGGTAGCTTTTAGCTCCTGTGATGCAGTTTTGGAACAAGACAAAACTGAATTTGGAAAAGGGCCGATTCTTGCTCAATTTGCTAAAGCAAGCACAACTGCTAAATTTTTGCAAGATGGAAAAATTCAAACTTACAATTATCCATTAACAATTATTGGCGGTAACAATGAGCCAATAAACGAGCCAGTAACTATTACTATTAGTGTAGATCCTAGTTCTACTGCAGTTTCTGGAAAAGAATATACGTTAGAAAAAACTACGTATACTATTCCAGCTGGAGAGATGAGTGTAAATGCTGAAGTAAAAGTAATTACAGCTAACCTTGACTCTTTCAACGCTAAAACATTGGTTTTAAAAGTTGAATCTTCAAGTAAAGGTGTTTCTGATAGAAATAAAGCTAAAATAGTTTTACAAGCAGTTTGTCCTTTAAACTTAAATAGTTTTTTAGGTAACTATACTTCTACTACTGGTACAAGTTCTAAAACTTCAGTAATTACCTTAGGAGCACAACCAAATACGTTATTAATCACGACGGGAGCAGAGAAGATTTTAATCGAATTAAATCCTGATCCAGTTAACGGTACGATTACTTTTGTTCCTAAAGGAGCAGTATTATCAATGCATCCTTCATATGGTCCAATATGGGCTACAACTATAGAAGCAGATGCTTCTAACTATAATTCATGTGACATGTCTATGGATCTAGAATTTAAGAGGTGCGTAGGTATTGGATGCTTTGCGGGAACAATAGAAACAAGTTTCGTGAAGCAATAAAGAGTAACATTTTTATATTAGTTAAACGTCCTTTTAAATTTATTTAAAAGGACGTTTTTCATTTACAGATATTTAGAATAATTTACCACAGTATTGACACTTTTATACTATTTGAGTATAATTTTTAAACAGAACTATATTTTATACGACAAATAATTTTTAATGCGAAATTGAACTCTAAAATCAACATTTTCATAATAATGCTGATAAAATAAATTTTAAGTGAGTTTATATTGTAGATAAGTAAATATCCTACATAAAATGGTAAAAAAATACAGTGAAACCTTACTATCAGTGCGATACCAGTGAATTCTCACAATTATTAAAAATGAATTTTGAATCATATTTTGTTAGATAAAGTACTTTTAATATAATAAAAACAGCCACTTGGTGTTAAAAGTTAAAAGAAATTAGGAATTTTAACGATTTATTAAGAGGTTTGCGAGACTAATTCAAAACATTATAAAATGAAACTAAAGTTCAATGGATTCTTAATGCTATTAATAGCATTAGTGGCGCAGATTACATTTGCGCAAGAAAGAGCCGTTTCAGGAACTGTTTCCGACAATTCAGGATTGCCTTTACCAGGCGTGAGCGTATTAGTCAAAGGAACTCAATCTGGAACACAAACTGATTTTGATGGAAAGTATTCTATCAGAGCAACACCTAGCCAAGTGCTTGTATTTAGCTACATCGGGATGAAATCTCAAGAGGTTAAAGCAAGTTCAAGTTCTATGAACGTCAAACTAGCAAGTGAAGCAATCGAACTAGAGGGTGCTGTCGTTACAACAGCATTAGGAATAAGAAGAGAGAAAAAATCTCTTACTTATGCTTCGCAAGAAGTAAAAGGTGGTGATATCACTGCAGGTGCAGGAAGTGGAAACTTCTTCAATGAACTTTCAGGTAAAGTAGCAGGAGTAGCAATTAGAAGAAACAACAACTTTGGTGGTTCTACTAACATTGTATCTCGTGGTATTAAAAACCTTACTGGAAGTAATCAGATGCTTGTAGTAATTGATGGTGTTCCATTGAACAACTCAAACGTAAACTCTAATACTGGTGGTCAAACTACAGGTTCTGGTACAACATATGACTATGGAAATAGTGCAATGGACATCAATCCTGATGATATTGAATCAGTAAACGTTTTAAAAGGAGCGGCTGCATCAGCATTATACGGTTACCAAGCTGGTAATGGTGTAGTAATGATTACAACTAAAAAAGGAAGAGCTAAAAAAGGTTTAGGAGTAACCATATCTTCTGAAGTTACAGTTGGTAGTATTGACAAATCAACATTTGTTAAATACCAAGATAAATACGGAGCTGGTTATGGTCCTTATTACGGTCCAACTGGAAAAGGTCCTTTTGACAGAGCAGACATTAATGGTGACGGAACTATTGACAATGTAGTTCCTACTTATGAAGACGGTTCATGGGGAGCTGCTTTTGATCCAAATATTATGGTTTATCAATGGAGTGCATTTACACCTTTTACTGATCAATTCGGTAAAGCTACTCCTTGGCAAGCTGCAAAAAATACTCCACTTTCATTTTTTGAAACACCACTTTCTATTGGTAATTCAATCTCTTTAGAAGACGGTAATGACAAAACTAATTTTGTTTTAAACTATAATAATTTTAGACAAACTGGTTTAATGCCAAATTCTGAAATGAAGAAAAACAGCTTTAGTTTGAAATTTAGTCACGAAATTTCAGATAAATTATCTTTATCTTCTTATGTGAACTACAACGCACAAACTACAGTAGGTAGAAACTCAACAGGATATAGCGCTAACATTACAGGTTTATTCCGTCAGTGGTGGCAAACTAACGTTGATATCAGCGAATTAAAACAAGCTTATGATAGATCAGGTGGTAAAAATATCTCTTGGAACATGACAAGCCCTATCAAAGGAAACCTTATTCCAGCTTTCTGGGACAACCCTTACTTTGAAAGATACCAGAATTACCAAAATGACGAAAGAAATCGTTTCAACGGTTACGTAAAATTAGATTATAAATTTACAGACTGGTTAACTGCAACTGGACGTGTATCTACAGATACTTACGCTGAATTAAGAGAAGAAAGAAGAGCTTTTGGTGCAAAAGCACAAGCATTTGGTATTAACCGTTTGTCAGAATCTTCAGGATACCAAAAATTCAACCGTAATTTCTCTGAGCAAAATTATGATTTCTTCTTAGCATTCAAGAAAAACATCAGCGAAGACATTACTTTCAACGGAATCCTTGGAGGTACTGCAAATAGAATAAGAACAACGTCTATCTTAGCTTCAACGCAAGGCGGATTAATTGTTCCTGGAATCTACAGTTTATCTAACTCAGTTGCAGCTAACCCTTTCCCAGTTGAATCTGAAGTAAATACAGGAGTTAACTCTTACTATGCTTCTGCTTCTTTTGGATACAAAGATTTTATCTTTGTTGATGGAACTTATAGACGTGATGCATTCTCCGTATTACCTGCTGGAAATAACTCAATGCCTACTTCTTCGATTTCTGGAAGTTATGTATTTACAAAATCTATCGATGCTCCATGGTTATCTTTTGGTAAATTAAGAGCTAGTTATGCTGAAAGCCCATTAGGTTCTCCTTCACAAGCTTTAGTTGACGCTTATGATAAATCAGATCCATTTGGTTCAAACCAAATTTATTCCGTTCCTTCTACTAAGAACAACTCAGCTTTACGTCCAGTAAAATCAACGACACAAGAACTTGGTTTAGAAATGCAATTCTTCAACAGAAGACTTGGATTTGATGTTGCTGCTTACAAAACGTTGAGTGTTGATCAAATTTTCCCAGTATCTTACCCAACATCTACAGGTTATTCTTCAAGATATGTAAATGCAGGTTCTGTTGAAAATAAAGGTATTGAGGTTCAATTTAATTTGACTCCAGTAAGAACGAATGATTTTACATGGGACATATTTGTTAACTGGGCTACTAATAAAAATGAAGTAGTAAGTTTAAATGAAGGTCTTCCAAATTTACAATTAGGAAGTTTCCAAGGTGGAGTTACTATTAACGCACAAGTAGGACAAGCTTACGGAGCGATTAAAGGAACTGACTTTACTTACCTTAACGGTGAAAGAGTTATTAGCCCACTAGGACGTTATGTAATCAATACATCTACAAACAATGTAATTGGTAATGTTACTCCAGATTGGACTGGTGGTGTTCGTAATAAATTTACTTACAAAAATTTATCTCTTGGTTTCTTAATTGATATGCAAAAAGGTGGAGATATTTTCTCTTTAGATCAATCATACGGTCAAGCATTAGGAATATCACAATCAACTGCAGGATTAAATGATTTAGGTAAACCAGTACGTAATACACTTGCGAATGGTGGAGGTCTAATCCATAAAGGTGTTCAAGCAAACGGAACTCCAAATACAGTTAGAACATCTGCTCCAGAAGAGTACGGTAACGTTTTTGGTTATAGAAGAGCTCCAAATGCTGCTTTCATCTATGATGCATCTTTCGTGAAATTAAGAGAAGTTAACATTACTTACAGTTTTCCAACTTCAATTACCTCAAAATTAAGATTAACAGACATGAAATTCAGTGTTGTTGGTTCTAATCTTTGGATCATTCACAAAAACCTTCCAGAAGCAGATCCAGAATCTGGTTTAGCATCTGGTAACTTATCTTCTGGTTATTCAGCTGGTTCATTACCATCGACAAGAAATATCGGTTGTAACCTAACATTTAAATTCTAAATTATGAAAAAGATAGTATTATTAATGGCGTTTGTCGCACTATCAGTTTCTTGTACTGATGATATTACCGGATTAAATGAAGACAAAAAAAATCCGACCACAACACAACCTGAGTATTTATTTACATCTGCCCAAAAAGCAATGGTAAACCAAATGCAAAGTACTAGCGTAAATAATAATGTTTTCCGTTTATTCGCACAGCACTGGACTGAAACTACTTATCCTGATGAAAGTCAGTATAATATCACGACACGTTCTATTCCAGATACGCACTGGACTGTGTTTTATCGCGATGTAATTACAGATTTGAGAGAATCAAAAATGTTATTAGACGCTCAAACACCGCTAAACGCTGCTGAAACAGCGATTTTGACTAACAAGAAAGCAATTATTGATATTCATATCGCTTATTCTTACAGTATTTTAGTTGACACTTTTGGCAATGTTCCTTACACTGAATCAAATGACATTTCAACTAAACCATTACCTAAGTACGATGATGCAAAAACAATCTATAAAGACCTAATCACTAGATTAACTGCTGATGTAGCTGCATTGTCAACTACAGCAGGAAGTTTTGGAACTGCTGATTTAGTTAATGGTGGATCTGCTGCAAAGTGGAAAAAATTTGCTAACTCATTGCGTTTACGTTTAGCTGTTAACATGTTTGATGTTGAACCAGCTTACGCAACTACTGAAATTTTAGCAGCTGTTGCAGCTGGTACGATTGCTTCAAATAGTGAAAATGCAAAATTAAATTACTTAGGAGCACAACCAAATGCAAACCCATTATTTGTTGATTTAGTCGCGTCAGGTAGAAATGACTTTGTTCCTGCTAATACTTTAGTAGATAAAATGAATGCTAAATCGGATCCAAGAAGAGCAAAATACTTCGCTTTGAATGATGGAGCGACTACTTATTCAGGAGGTATTTACGGAGCTGGAAACACTTATGAAAATTTCTCTAAAATCAATCCAAGTTTAACTTTACCTTCTTACCCAGGAACTATATTTGACTACGTTGAAATAGAATTCTTATTGGCAGAAGCTGTGGCTAAAGGTGTTGCTGTAGGTGGTACTGTTACAACTCACTACAATGCTGCAATCACTGCATCAATGGAAAGCTGGGGAGTAGGCGCTACTGATATTGCTACTTATTTAGCTAGACCTGATGTTGCTTATGCAACAGCTACTGGTACTTACAAACAAAAGATTGGTGAACAAGCTTGGTTTGCATTATACAACAGAGGTTTTGAAGCATGGAGTTCTTACAGAAGATTAGATTTCCCAATTTTAGTAGCACCAGTTGCTGCTTATAACGGAATCGCTGCTGTACCAGTTCGTTATTCTTACCCTGCAAGAGAGCAGACTTTAAATACTGCTAATGTTGACGCTGCAATTGCTGCAATAGGCGGTAATGCTCTTTCAACTAAAATATTCTGGGATAAATTCTAATTTAGTCCAAAATTAAATACTTAAAAACCCATCAGTACCAACTGATGGGTTTTTTTTATATCTTTGCACAATGGAAAAAGAACATCAAATATTTGGGATTAGAGCGATCATTGAAGCAATCCAAGCAGGCGCTACAGTAGATAAAGTCTACATTCAGAAGGAAGCTAGCAGCGAACTAATGAAAGACTTAATGAAAGTGATGAAGCGAGGAAATATTAATTTTTCCTATGTTCCCGTTGAAAAACTAAATAGACTAACGCCTAATAACCATCAAGGTGCTGTAGCAACAATTTCTCCTATTTCATTTTTTGACTTAGAAACTTTAATAGAATCAGTTGTTGAAAACGGAAAAAAACCGTTGTTCTTAATCTTAGATCAAATATCTGATGCACGTAATTTTGGTGCAATAATTCGTACTGCCGAATGTACAGGCGTAAATGGAATTATAGTTCAAAAAGCAGGTTCTGCACCTGTAAATGGCGATACAGTAAAAACATCCGCTGGAGCAGTATTCAATATTCCTATTTGCAAGGTGGAACATATTAAAGATGCTATTTTTCTTTTACAAGCTAGCGGAATTAAAACTGTTGCTGCAACTGAAAAAACAGATAAAAATATCTACGAAATTGCATTAGACGAACCGGTAGCAATCATTATGGGTTCAGAAGATCGTGGTGTAAACCCATCTGTTTTAAAAATCGTTGATGAGAAAGCTAAATTACCAATGTTTGGAACTATCGGCTCACTAAATGTTTCCGTGGCTTGTGGTGCTTTTCTATATGAAACGGTAAGACAAAGACAACAATAAGCGACCAATCTTTTTTAAAAAGAGGTAGAGAATATATAAAAAACGAATCAAGACTCCAGTTTTGATTCGTTTTTTTCGTTTACTACAATGATATAATTAACTGGTAAATCAGTCGTGAAGTAGCTTATAATTAGCTCCTCCTCTACCACTACCGGTAAATTAACAAAATTACCATTATCATCAAATCGCTGCATAAATTTATCGTTTATTGGATCGTAGTCAGGCATTTCCCATTCATATTTGGCCACTTTTTTAAATTCAGGTGTTTTATAAATAATCGATAGAATAAATCCAGTCAACAATCCTGCTAAATGTCCTTCCCAAGAAATTGATTTTTCACCACGAACATCAGGTGTTGGAAAAATGTACCATACTAGTCCACCGTAAACAACGATAACGGCAAGCGATAAGGCAACGAGTCGGATATGTTTTGTTTGAATTCCTTTGAAAAAGATAAAGCTAAATAACACATAAATCAATCCGCTTGCGCCAATATGGTAATTTTCCCTACCAATAATCCATGTTATCATACCCGACAATAAAATGCCATAAACTATTACTGCTAGAGATTGCTTTGGGTAAAAAAACTGCAATGCTGCTAAAAGAACTAAAATAGGAATTGAATTATTATATAAATGTTCTAAATCAGCATGGATAAAAGGACTAAAGATTACACCTTGTAAACCAGAAAAAGACCGAGGGTAAATTCCGTTTTGCACAAATTTAAAATCGAATCGAAAATCAAGCCAAAATACTAGCCACAATACAACAACAAATAAAAGAGGTGCTGTAATCACAGCGTTAGTAAATTTAAAATGTTTGTCGCTCATCTTTTATCGTGTTGGATAGTTACTTATCTTTTCAATAATGGAACCAAAGTAAAAATAGTGCTATTTTGTCATCTTTATGCTGAAGATGATCACGGTTAACAATAATAGAATACCTTCTAGAGGAATTTATTATAGTGTACATCTTTGTCAAAGTTCTAAACTTTGACAAAGATTCCTTTAACTAGCCGAATATCATCGCAAAGCGGAAAGTAAGAATCGAAATTTAATCTACCTATTAACGATTTTCTTTTTGAATAATACTCTCATAGCCCAGATAGAAATGAAAATCCTTGATTGCCGGTGTTCGGCATGCAAGATTGCAAAGGATAGCTGGAATAGCTCCTAAAAAAATAGTAATTTTACACTGTATTAGCAGCGCTAAACTGAATTGTACAAATCTTTATCTCGGAATAAAAGTAATAAAATGGAAGCACCACTTGCAGAACGCATTCGCCCTCAAAAACTTGAAGAGTATATTAGTCAGGATCATTTAGTTGGCCCAAACGGATCTTTAACTCAGCAAATTATAAAAGGAATTATTCCTTCAATAATTTTTTGGGGTCCGCCGGGAACAGGGAAAACCACTTTAGCACAAATTATTGCGCAAGAATCTAAACGTCCTTTCTATATTTTGAGCGCTATAAATTCTGGTGTTAAGGATATTAGAGATGTTATTGAAAAAGCAAAGCAAAGTGGCGGTTTGTTTACTGCACGAAATCCTATTCTTTTTATTGATGAAATTCATCGTTTTAGTAAATCGCAGCAAGACTCTTTATTAGCAGCAGTAGAAAAAGGTTGGATAACACTGATAGGTGCTACTACAGAAAATCCGAGTTTTGAAGTTATTCCCGCTTTACTTTCTCGCTGCCAAGTTTATGTATTGAATGCTTTCACAAAAAAAGATCTAGAAGCACTTTTAGACCGCGCGATGACAACTGATGCCTATTTAGCAACTAAAGATATAAGACTAAACGAAACAGAGGCTTTACTGCGTCTTTCTGGAGGCGACGGACGCAAACTATTGAATATTTTTGAACTAGTAGTAAACGCTTCTAATGAAGACGAAATTATCATCACTAACAAACGCGTTTTTGAATTAGTGCAACAAAACACCGTTTTGTATGACAAATCAGGTGAGCAACATTATGACATCGTTTCTGCATTTATAAAATCAATTCGCGGTAGTGATCCTAATGGAGCCGTTTATTGGTTGGCTAGAATGATTGAAGGTGGCGAAGACGTAAAATTTATTGCAAGAAGGATGCTTATCTTGAGTAGTGAAGATATTGGTAATGCAAACCCAACAGCCTTTATCATGGCAAATAATACATTTCAAGCCGTAACAACTATTGGTTATCCAGAGAGCAGAATTATTCTCAGTCAATGTGCCGTTTATCTTGCAACTTCAGCTAAAAGCAATGCGTCGTATCTAGCAATAGGAACTGCGCAACAATTAGTAAAACAAACGGGGGATTTACCAGTGCCGATTCATTTGAGAAATGCACCAACCAAATTGATGAAAGAATTAGGATATGGTGAAGAGTATAAATACTCGCATGATTATGCTAATAATTTTGCAGAGCAAGAATTTTTACCAGACGCTTTAAGTAAAAACCCAATATATATTCCCGGAAACAATTCAAGAGAGAATAGCATCCGGGAATTTCTTAAAAACCGTTGGAAAGATAAATACGGATATTAAATTCTAGCTATTAGCTATTGGCAATTGGCAATTGGCATATAATTAAAGTACTAAAACTTAACATTCACCCTCTCAGAAACTAATTGGTCATTTTTATAGTATTCAAAAAACCATTGATTTTCTTTTAAAATCAACGAACCTTGAATCGCATCTCTAATAGCGATAAAGGAATTTGGTTGCGAAGTTTTCATCAATTTCATTACTACTTTTGGTGTGCTATCAATCAACTGAAAACCTGTCGCAGTTGCCTGAGCATACAACATATTAACATCATTTAAAATCACAGCCGATTTTGTTACTTCAGCAGGAATCGCTTTAGCTACTGCAGGCGCTATCACTGTTTGCTGAACAACTGCTTCTTGAGTTTTTACAGTTACACCACTATACTTATACTGTAAATCATAAATAGACTTAAAAGCCTCGTTCAATGCATCAGCATAAGCAAGTTTAAATTCTTTTTCTTTGCTGCGTCCTACTGCGGATTTAAAGACAACTTTGTCATTACAATCCCTTAATGTAATATATAACTTTGTTACTAAAAACCCATTTTCCTTCTCCACATTAGCACGTAATACACTGCAACGATCATTATATTCTGCAGGAAGAGTTTCCTCAGCGTAAAACGCAACAAAACCTGCATTGATGAAATTGTATTTTGTCAAGGTGTTCAAACGATATTGATTTTCCTCTTTCAAAAAATCATATTTTAAGGGCACGATAACAGCGCTATAATCATTAATCGATTGCGCGAAAGAATTACTCACTACAAGTATCAAGAATAATAAGAATGACTTTTTCATAATTATAAATATTTTTTAAGTTCTAATAAATGATTAATATGTTTAATGTGGTCTTCGACAGCACTATTACTCTCATTGAAATAAATTGCGTCTAAACCGGCATCTAGTGCTCCTTGAACATCAGCATCTAAACTATCACCAATCATAATACTATTTTCTTTATTGGCTTTTGCCAAATCTAAAGCAAAGTCAAAAATTATTGGATTTGGTTTTTTGACACCGGCCATTTCAGAATTAGTAATTGTCGAAAAATATGAAGTGATTTTAGAATTGTTCATTTTTTTAAATTGAACCTCAGCAAAACCATTTGTTATAATATGTAAATTATAATTTGGTTTTAAGTATTCTAAAAGTTCCATTGTCCCGTCAAAAAGATGATTGTTTTCAGGTAAAAAAGCAATATATTCATCTGATATTTTATCTATTTCAGTATCTGATATTGAATAATTTATTGCGTCAAATGAATTTTTCAACCGATTGTAGCGCAGTTCCTCATGTGTAATTTTATCGTACTGATATAATTTCCAGCATTCTTGATTAATAGGAACATATTTTCCAATAAAATCTTTGATTTCAATTTCAGGATGGCTCCTACTAAAAATGCCGCCAAAGGTTAACTCTGAATTTTTGTCAAAGTCCCACAATGTATGATCTAAATCAAAAAATACGTCTTTTATATGTGTTTGTTTCATTTTATAAATTTAAAATATTCCTTCATCTGCAAAGCTAAAATAACTTGCTTCGGTTACGATAAGATGATCTAATACCTTTATTTCTAAACTTTCTCCTGCTAATTTAAGCTTTCTTGTAATTTGTTTATCAGCTTCACTAGGAACCAATGTTCCTGAAGGGTGGTTGTGACATAATATCAATGCCGTTGCTCCCATCTCGAGTGCAGTTTTGAATACTATTCGAACATCAACTAAAGTGCCAGTAATTCCACCTTTACTGAGCTGAGATTTTGATATTACTTTATTAGAATTATTCATGTAAATGATCCAAAACTCCTCGTGCGGCAATTCACCTATTATAGGTTGCATGATTTCAAAGATTACTTTACTAGAAGTAACTTTTTTTAATTCTACAGCTTCTTCTGAACGCCTACGTCTTCCTAATTCTAAAGCCGCTATAATCGATATCGCTTTCGCCTCTCCTATTCCTCTAAAAGTCATCAATTGTGAAATTGATAATTTACCCAATGCATTCAAATTATTGTCGACACTTGCTAAAATGCTCTTACTTAAATCAACCGCCGATTCATTTCGACTCCCCGATCCAATTAAAATCGCAATCAATTCCGCATCACTTAAAGCGCTTTTACCCTTCAGCATTAGCTTTTCTCTTGGTCTATCGTCTTCGGACCAATTCGTAATCGGGAAAAAGGAATTTTCAGCCATACTGTTGATTTTATATTTATTTATAGTAACGACTGCTAACCCAAAATCAAATCTTTTACTTCGTCAAAATTTAATCCTCCATAATTACCTGAACTCATCAATAGTAAAGCTGAATTTTCAAAATCCTGATTAAATAGGAAATCTTTGAATTCAGCAGGATTGGTGTAAATTATTAAGTCTTTACGATTGAATGCATTTGCAATTTGGTCATAAGTTACTTCTTCAAGTTGCTTTATTTTTACAGCGTCTGGCGAATAAAATACAACAGCTTTATCTGCATATTCCAGCGCACCTTCGTACTCTTTGAGAAATTCAGCATTTAAACTGCTATACGTATGCAATTCTAAGCACGCAATTAAAGTTCTATTTGGATATTGTTCCTTCACCGCTTTTGTTGTTGCTGCTACCTTACTAGGCGAATGAGCAAAATCTTTGTATGCTACTCTATTTTTACTTTCAGCGATTTTTTCTAAGCGTTTTGAAGCTCCTTTAAAACTAGCAATTGCCTCATAAAAATCAGCTTCGTCAACTCCCATGTTTTGACAAATCCATTTGGCTCCAGCCAAATTATTTAAATTATGCGCTCCAAAAACTTCTATTGGCATATCGCCCTCAGGAGTTTCAAGTAATGTTATCCCATCCTCAACTGAATACTTAGGCGTATGATATGCCATCTTACGGATTGGATTTGTTGCAGCTTCGGCAACTCGTTTTACCTCAGAATCTTCTTCATTATAAACTAGAATTCCGCCGTTAGTAATTTTGCCAATAAAAACCTCAAACTGCTCCACGTAATTCTCATAGGTCGGGAAGACGTTAATGTGATCCCAAGCAATACCAGAAATTAAGGCAATATTGGGTTGATATAAATGAAATTTAGGTCGCCTATCGATAGGTGATGATAAATACTCATCGCCTTCTAAAACGATAAAATCATTTTCTTCAGTGAGATGAACCATAGTTTCAAACCCTTCTAATTGCGCACCAACCATATAATCGACAGCAATATCATGATAATGCATTACATGCAGAATCATTGATGTAATCGTCGTCTTTCCGTGAGATCCACCAATAACAACGCGCGTTTTATTTTTAGATTGTTCGTATAGAAACTCAGGATAAGAATAAATTGTAATTCCTAATTCCTGCGCTTTTAATAATTCGGGGTTGTCAACTTTTGCATGCATTCCAAGAATAACCGCTTCGATATCAGCAGTTATTTTTTCAGGAAACCAACCTAATTCTGCTGGCAAAATTCCTTTTTTATCTAATCTAGATTTTGATGGCTCAAAAATGGCATCATCGCTTCCAGTAACTTTGTATCCTTTGTTGTGTAGAGCAAGTGCAAGATTGTGCATGGCGCTGCCGCCTATCGCTATAAAATGTGTACGCATTCTAGTTATTTAGTTTAAATTTTTTACGTCAAAGTGATTACAGTCTACTTTGATTTTTTTTATCATTATAAGATTCTAAAACAGACTTAGCTTTTTCAGGTGCTCTCATTTTATTTTTATACAGATTCGCTAGCTTATTATAACTTGTCTTAGAATCTGTTAGCGAAATCGCTTTTTTATATTGTTTTTCAGCTGCTTCATACCGTTTGAAGTACTCATCAATATGTCCTCGAGATAAGTAGCCATCTACTGCTGAAATTTGCAACAATTCATTAGAATATTTTATTGCTTTTGATTCGCTTCCGCCAATAATGCCAGGAAGTTGAATATATAATTCTATTAAAGCCCATCGTGCTTCAATGTGTTTTGGATTTAAAATGATGGCTTTTTCGAATGACCCTTTAACCTCATCAATCATTCCAAGTGCTTTAAACTTATTCGCATCTTTAGCTTTCATTCCTAAAGCTCCACCATATTTGTAATAGTAATTTGCTTCTAGAGGTTTCAAAGATTTGAGTTTCTTATAATACACAATAGCTTTATCCCAAGACTGACTTTGTCCAGCAATATCTCCTAAATATTCGATACTTTTTAAATCAGATGGATTAGAATTAATAAGCGATTCAAACATTGTTTGCGCTTGTTCGTACTTTTGTTCTTGAAACAATTTCTCCGCTTTTTCAAAGTTTGATTGAGACCACATCATCATTGGTATAAATAAAAAAATAATATGTTTCATTGTTCAAAAATAACGAAATTTATAATTGAATTCTATTTTCAACTGAAAAGGTTTGTATTATAAAAAAAGCCTCTTAACTTATTTTTAATTACAAGTTAAGAGGCTTTTAGAATTTATAACTCTAATCTATTTGACAATCGTCATTTCGTCAATGATATGTTTAGCACCTGCGTACTTATCAATGATCCAAAGTACATAACGTATATCTACGTTAATTGTTCTTTGTAATTCTGCGTCAAAAATTACATCTCCAGCCATAGCTTCGATATTTCCATCAAAAGCTATACCCGTAAGTTCTCCTTTTCCGTTTAAAACTGGTGAACCTGAATTCCCACCTGTAATATCATTATCAGTCAAGAAATTTATTGGCATGTAACCGTTTTTGTCTGCATATTGTCCGTAATCTTTAGCTGCATGCAACTCTAACAAACGAGCTGGCAAATCAAATTCTTGATCACCTGCTTTATACTTTTTAACCATTCCGGTCATTGTAGTATAATTGTTTATTTGTGCATCATTGCGTTTGTCAGCTGGTAAAGCACGCACTTTTCCGTAGCTCAATCTCAAAGTAGAGTTAGCATCTGGATATTTAATAGAATTCATTTTAGATTCACGTAAACCTGCTACTAGATTGCGAAAAGCGATTTCAAAATCATCAGCTGCTTTTATTTGCTCTACCGATCTTGCTCTCATTTTCACTGCTAATGCATTAGAAACAACATATAAAGGATCATTTACAATAGTTTCAGGTTTTGGATCTTTCATGAAAGCCATAACGCTTTCTTTAGTAGCAAATATACTTTTGGCAACAGCCATATTTACATAAGCGCTAAAGTCACCTTTGTTCTCTTCTTTCAATTTTGAAATAGCTTCAGGCAGGCCGTAAGCAGCTCCTTTAACAGTATACAAATTTAATTGAGCAGCAAAAATATCTTTCTCTAATGGAGCGTGAAATTTACCGTAAACATTCTCAACATATGCATTTAATCTTGGAAGCATTTCTTGTCTTTTCGCATCATTTTCTTTGAAATAAGCGATAAGTGAATTACCTAAATTAGCAGGAACACCACCATAAGCAGCTGTTCTCATTAATTGAGACAAATAGTTATCATGACTCGTTTTTAAATTTGTTTCAGCGTAATATTTATTAATCGTAGCGATCACAGTACCATATTTAGCTTTGTTTGCTTTCTTATTTGCCCAAGCATTAAATTTAGCTTCTTCTTTAGATTTAGTTTGTGCAGTTCCTGCCTTAGTCAACGCATCAATCATTCCTTGACGGTTTTTCCAGTAGTTAGCAGTTGAAGCGTACTTAGAAGCATATTCTAACTTTACAGCTTCATCTTTATCCATGTAGCGTTTCATTACATCCATTCCGGTTTTAGCACCTTCAACCCACGCCGGATAAGCAAATTTTACATTTTGCTCAATTCCACCTGCTGGCATCCAACGATTTGTACGACCAGGATATCCTAAAATCATAGCAAAATCATTTTCCTGAACACCTTTGATACTCACTGGTAAATGGTGCTTTGGTTGCAATGGTACATTTTCTTTAGAATATTCTGCTGGATTACCATTGGCATCTGCATAAACTCTAAACATAGAGAAGTCACCTGTATGTCTTGGCCATTCCCAATTATCAGTGTCTCCACCAAATTTCCCAACACTTTCTGGAGGAGTTCCTACTAAACGAACATCTTTATAATCTTGATAAACGAAATAGTAATATTCATTCCCTTGAAAGAAAGGACGAACAGATACAGTATATTTTCCGCCTTCGCTATTTTCTTTTTCAATAAGAGACATTTCTTGTTGAATCGCTTTATTTCTCTCTGCTTCAGTCATTTTATCGTTTACTTTCGACAAAATTCTTTTAGAAACATCATCCATACGAACGAAGAAACGAACGAATAATGATTTAGGTTTCATCTCAGCACTTCTATCTTTAGCCCAAAAACCATTTTTTAAATAATTTTGTTCTTCTGATGAAAGTTCAGCAATTGCATCGTAACCACAGTGGTGATTTGTAAGCACTAAACCTTCTTTTGAAACCATTTCAGCAGTACATCCACCGTTGAATTGAACGATGGCATCTTTCAGACTATGATTGTTGATACTGTAAATTTCTTCTGACGTAAGTTGTAAGCCCATTTTCTCCATATCTCTATGGTTCAATCTTTCAATAAACATCAAAAACCACATTCCCTCATCTGCTTTTGCTGGAAAAGCAACGAGGCACATGGTAAAGAATAAAATAATTTTTTTCATAATATAAATATTTTTTTAGTTCTGCGAATATAAATCATTTTCGCAATCTACCTATCTATATCCTAAACAAACATCAATATCAGATCTATATTTAATACAATTTTATGAATATAACAATAGAGCAAAAAAAAGTGCTCTATTTCTAGAACACCTTTTTTACAAAAATTTTTTATTCTTTATTCATTTAACATTTTCCAAAGCTTATCTTTCAACTCTGTTAATCCTTGTTGCGCAACAGATGAAATAAACATGTATGGAATACCTTTAAACGATACGTCTAATTCTGCTTTTAATTCCACTTTCAACTCATCATCAAGCATATCACATTTAGAAATAACTACCATACGTTCCTTGTCTAACATCTCTGGATTGTATTTAGTCAATTCATTCACTAAAATATCGTATTCTCCTTTTATATCTGGAGTATCCACAGGTACCAAGAATAACAAAGTTGAATTACGTTCAATATGACGTAAGAAATAATGTCCTAATCCTTTTCCCTCTGCTGCTCCTTCAATAATACCAGGAATATCAGCAATTACAAAAGATTGAAAATCTCTATATGCTACAATTCCAAGATTTGGTTTTAAAGTAGTAAAAGGATAATCAGCAATTTTAGGTTTTGCAGATGTCAGAACTGATAATAAAGTTGATTTTCCAGCATTAGGGAAACCTACTAAACCTACATCAGCAAGAACTTTTAATTCTAAAATTACATCCATTTCTATTCCTGGCAAACCCGGTTGGGAGTATCTAGGCGTTTGATTTGTCGAACTTCTAAAATGCCAGTTCCCTAAACCACCTTTACCTCCGCGAGAAAGTACTTGTTTTTCACCGTCTTCAGTAATTTCAAATAATATCTCTCCAGTTTCTTTATCTTTCACTACAGTACCTAATGGGACTTCAATGTATTTATCATCTCCATCAGCACCAGTACTTCTATCTCCACTACCATCTCCACCATTTCCTGCTTTGACGTGTCTTGCAAATTTTAGATGAAATAATGTCCATAGACTTTTGCTTCCAACTAAAAAAACGTGTCCACCACGACCACCATCACCACCGTCAGGCCCACCTTTTTCAATAAATTTTTCTCTATGCAAATGCGTTGATCCTTTCCCACCTTTTCCGGAAGAAACAAATATTTTTACGTAATCTACAAAATTCCCCTCTGTCATTTTTTCTACTATTCAATTTTCAACTATATCAATCAAAACTCATTTTGAGCTTCTAAACGATATATAACTATTATTACATTTGTAATGCTTTGACCATTACTTTATCAATCTTCACGCCATCCATGTCAATTACTTCCAACTCAAATTTTTGCCATATTAACTTCTCTCCTTGTTTTGGGATACGAGACAATTCCGTCATAATTAATCCGCTAACCGTAGTCACTTCATAATCATTGATTAATTCGTCTAATTCAAAATAAGTTAAGAAATCATGTAGTGAATAATGTCCATCAACTAACCACGTTCCATCTTCTCTTTCTATTAATTGGAAATCATCCTTATAAAATTCAGAAGCATCACCTACAAGGGCTTCTAAAATATCGTTTAGTGTTATTATTCCTTGAAAAACTCCATATTCGTCAGACACAAATGCGTAATGAATACCTGTTTTCTTAAAGTTTTCAAGTGCAACATAAGCCGTAGTTTGCTCCATCATAAAAGGAGCCTCAGTCATAATATTTGCAAGATTGAAATTTGGATTTTCAAAATTGGCGAAAATATGTTTAAGGTTAACAACACCTACAATCTCATCATAATTCCCATTATAAACCGGATAAATAGAATGCAGCTCTTTAAGCATAAACTCCTTCACTTCTTCCTTATTGGCATCAAGAGGCAAAAACATTACTGCTTTCCTGTGTGTCATCAAAGAGTTTATTTTTCTATCTCCAATGTGAAAAACGCGTTCCACAATATCTTGTTCTATCTCCTGAACTTCTCCGCCTTCAGTTCCTTCTTTGATGATTGCTTTTATTTCCTCTTCCGTTACTCTTCCGTCAGCGGTAGGTTTTATTTGCAATACATTCAATAAGAATTCTGTGGAATGTGTTAGCAACCAAATGAAAGGTGCTGTCACAATAGAAACAATTTTCATAGGTAAAGCGACTGCCTTAGCGATTGCTTCGGGATGATTTAATCCTATTCTTTTAGGCAGTAACTCTCCTAAAACTAATGAAAAGAATGTCAAGATAACAACTACAGAACCTACAGCCAGCGGATGTGCGTACGGTAAAAGCAATTGAAATCCTTGATAAAAGGTTTCAACATCTTTAGTGATCTTGTCACCACTATAAATACCAGTAAGAATACCTATCAAGGTAATCCCTATTTGTACAGTTGACAAAAATTTATTTGGCGAGTTTGCCAAATCTAAAGCAATTTTCGCGCTCTTATTTCCTTTTTTAGCTGCAGTTTCTAATCTATTTTTTCGTGCTGAAATCAAGGCGATTTCTGACATGGAGAAAACCCCATTTAGCAGTATTAGAAAAAATATTATTATTATTTCCAAGTTCTTATTTTAATTTGTTTAGGTATTCTAAATCGATTTTTCGTTTTTTAAAATCGAGTGTGTTTATTATTTAATACTTTAGCCCAGATTGCAGTGCAAAGCCCGGAATTTATAAAAGGTAATTTTCTTGACAGAAAAGAGCGACCAGCGGAAGCTCCTTTTATGGCTTAGAAAATACTTTTTATAAGTGAGGACTTGCAACGTAAAGCTGGAATAGCTTCTATAAACTATCAATAACTTTACTCACTCTATCGGTAATTTCTGCAATTGAACCAATTCCATTTACAGAGTGAAATTTATTTTGAGCTTCGTAATAACTAATTAGCGGAGCTGTTTTTTCATTATATTCTTCGTAGCGATTTCTGATTTTGCTTTCATCTTGATCGTCTATTCTACCACTAGTTTTTCCTCTTTCTAACAAACGCTGTACCAAGATCTCATCATCAGCTTCAAGTGCAATTGTTGCTGCTACTTTTGAACCTATTGATACAAGAAATGCATCTAATGCTTCAGCTTGAGCAAGTGTTCTTGGATAACCATCAAATAAAATCCCGTTAGTATCCGAGTGTTTATTCACCTCATCAATCAGCATTTTAGTCGTTAATTCATCTGGAACTAAATCTCCAGCATCCATGTAAACTCTGGCTTGTTTGCCTAGTTCTGTATCGTTTTTTAGATTAAAACGGAATACATCTCCAGTTGATATGTGCGTTAATTTATATTTTTCTTTCAAAAACTCAGCTTGAGTTCCTTTACCAGCTCCTGGCTTTCCAAATAAAACAATATTAGTCATGTTGTGGTTGTGTAGTTATTCTTTTAGTTTATATACTTCTGGTAAGTTTCTTCCTAAACCATCATAATCTAAGCCGTATCCAACAATAAATTTGTTTGGAATTCTAATCCCAACATAATCTATTTTAACGTCTTTAGTATATGCTTCTGGTTTAAAAAATAGTGTTGCTATTTTAAAATGTTTCACGTTTTGTTTCTTGAAAAGCTCTTTTAACTCTACTAAAGTGTTTCCAGTATCAACAATATCTTCTATTATAATGACACTTCTTCCAGTTAAATCTTGATTAAGACCAATCAATTGTTTTACGTCATTTGTGGTCTCAGTTCCTTCATAAGATGCCATTTTTATAAAAGAAACTTCACAAGGTTTTTTATATAATTTCATAAAATCAGAAACTACCATGAAAGAACCATTTAATACTCCTATAAATACTGGAGTTTCACCAATAAAATCATCCTCTATTTGAGCGACCATTTTAGTCAAAGCAAATTCGATTTCTTTGGCAGTAATAAATGGAACAAATTGTTTATCGTGAAGTTGTATCATTTTTTCAAGTTTAAAATAATGGGCAAATATAGCAATTTATGAATTGGGAATTCAGATTTAGAACCATAAGAATAATGTACATTTGAAAATAATATGTTTTTTCTATAATGAATAGTGATCTTTATAAAAATATAAATAATAGTAATGCTCATCGGTCTAGTAGAGATTCAATTGCGAACGAGGTTTTAAAGCAGGGAAATCTCTTTGCCGATTTATTTGAGATTGCCTTAAATACTAGTGACAAAAACCACTACAAGGCTTGCTGGATTATGGAGTTAGTTTTACAGGAAAAACTCGAGTTTCTAACGCAATACCTTCCTATCTTTTGTAACAAACTAACAGAATTTAAAAATGAAAGTGCATTGCGCTCTATTTCAAAAATTTGCATGTTCCTGAGCAAATATAATGTTTTAACAAAATTTCAAGAAGAACAAATAATCGAAAGCTGTCTTGACTGGCTAATCACTGACAGCGTTAAAGTAGCTACAAAAGCCTACTGCATCAGAGCTCTTTTTACACTTGGTAAAACCAACAAGTGGATATATCCTGAATTGCAACGCATCTTAATTGATGATTCTCATAAACATTCGTATGCCTATAAAGCCGTAGCTCGAGAAATTTTGAAGAAAATTAAGTAGCATTTTCGGAATTAGTGTTTAAAAAGTATCTTTGCCAAAACATACAACTACACAATGAATTATTTTTCTTCCGATTTTAAATTAGGAATACTTGGCGGTGGACAACTAGGTAAAATGCTATTGTTTGACACTCGAAAATTTGACATACAAACATACGTTCTAGATCCAAGCGACGAAGCGCCGTGCAAAATTGCGTGTGACCAATTCTTCAAAGGAGACTTGATGGATTATGAAACGGTTTATAATTTTGGGAAGTTAGTAAATGTTTTAACTTTTGAAATCGAACTAGTCAATCTCGACGCACTCGTTAAATTAGAAGATGAAGGATTAAAAGTTTATCCTTCACCTAAAACATTAAAATTAATCCAGAATAAAGGAATTCAAAAAGATTACTACACCAAACACGCAATTCCTACAGCTAATTACACAAGATTCGATGACATAAAATCTTTGATTGTCGCAATATTAGAATCAAAAATACAATTACCATTTGTGTGGAAATGTACTGAATTTGGTTACGATGGCAACGGCGTAAAAGTCATACGAGAAATTGCCGATTTAGATAATCTAGCGAATGTAGAATGCATTGCTGAAGAAATGATTCCGTTTAAAAATGAATTGGCAGTGATCGTTTGTCGTTCTCCGTCTGGACAAATAAAAACGTATCCTGTGGTAGAAATGGAATTCCATCCAGAAGCCAATCAAGTAGAATATGTAATTTGTCCCGCTCGTATCAATCAAGAAGTCGCTGATAAAGCAAGAGCAATAGCGCTAAATGTTTCTGAAAAATTTAATCATGTGGGTCTTTTAGCTGTTGAAATGTTTCAAACGGAAGACGATGAGATCATCGTAAATGAAGTAGCTCCACGACCTCATAATTCTGGACACTATTCAATCGAAGCGAGTTATACGTCACAATTTGAAAATCATTTACGAGCTATTTTAGATTTACCTTTAGGGAATACAGATAGTAAAGTAGCTGGAATCATGGTTAACCTTGTGGGTGCAGAAGGATTTTCTGGTGATGTTGTTTATGAAAATATTGAAAAGATTTTAGCTTGGAATGGTGTTACGCCACATATTTATGGAAAGAAACAAACACGTCCATTTAGAAAAATGGGACATGTAACAATTGTAAATAGTGATATTGTTGAAGCCAGACGAATTGCTGAAGATGTAAAAAATACGATAAGAGTTATAAGTAACACATAATCACAAATTTGACAGATTGCAGCTAATATAATTGCAGCTAATTTGTAAAATTAGTTTTCAAAAATAAAAATAATGAGTAAAGTAGCCATAATAATGGGAAGCATTTCAGATATGCCCGTAATGCAAGAAGCAATAGACATATTAAAATCATTTGAAATTGAAGTAGAAGTTGATATCGTATCAGCACATAGAACACCAGAAAAATTATTTGACTTTAGTCAAAATGCGCATAGAAGAGGAATTTCAGTAGTAATTGCAGGAGCCGGTGGAGCTGCACATTTACCAGGAATGGTCGCTTCTATGTCACCGCTTCCAGTAATTGGCGTTCCTGTTAAGTCAAGCAATTCTATTGATGGATGGGATAGTGTTCTTTCTATATTACAAATGCCAGGCGGTGTTCCCGTTGCAACCGTAGCACTCAACGGAGCAAAAAATGCAGGAATATTAGCAGCTCAAATCATAGGAAGTCACGATAAGACTGTGATGGAAAAGATTATAAAATATAAAACAGAATTAAAAGAAGCAGTTATTATCGCATCTGACAGCCTGAATAAATAATAAAATTGATTTGAACTTTGCAAATTAGCTTTAAATTTTTAAAACCTAAAATGCCCTCAAAACACTGATGTTTTGAGGGCATTTTAGATTAAATTAAGTCGCTACTTATTTTATTCAATCTCAACTGGAATTTCTAAGATATCTTCATATTGTGAAGAATTAATATCATCCTTACTTAACCAATACTCTGACGTCGTAATTGTAAAATTGACATTATCTGAAGTTGTAACATCCCATAGTACATCTTCTGCCTCAGGAAACGATGCGTTTTCATTCATAGCGTGATCAAATAATCGCTTAATCAAATTACTATCTGACAATCCATTATTCAATAATTTTAAAATATTCTCTTTGGTTAAAGCGTTTTCATTCTCTCCTTCTATTAATTCAAAAGAACATTCAAGGATGGTTGCTTTTGCATTTGGAAACTTTCCATTATACGCTTTAAAAAGCAACTGATTAATATGGAACAAAGTAGAGTGCAATCTAATTTCAGGATATTCCTCGCAAACTTTATCAAGTAACATATCATTTGAAATCTGATGAATTTGTCCATCGTTCAAGTCTTCTGCTAACTTATATTCTAGCATTATGACAGCAGCATCTTTTGGTTCGAAGTCTGAAATTGCCATGAACAACAATTCTTTTAAAGTCGCTCTATCGGAACCATCAGCATCTGGATAATCAAATTTTGCTAACAAATTTACATAATCGTCATTTGTCCAATATTCTTCTATCTCATCTACCGTGTTCGCTCTATTTATTGTAATCTGATACTTCATGTTTTCTTATTTTTTTTCGATTTGCTTATTTAAAAACTAATCATTTTTTACAATTTAAGGCTTTCTAACTGAGAAAAGAAATAAATAACATTTAAATAACAGATTCACTGTCGCATTAATTTGAGCCTAATCATAATCTACTTCAAGTTCAATTTTTAAATTATTCGCTACCTTTGTTATTATTAAAAATAGATTTTTTTATAAAAATAAATTCAAATGAGTATCTTAACAACACTATTTAATACACTTCATAATACAGCCCCTTTTTCTAAAATAAAAAATGAAGATTATCTTCCAGCATTCATAGAAGGTATCGCATTGGCAAAAGCCGAAATTGACGCGATAGTTCAGAACGAAGCACTTCCTACTTTTGAAAACACCATAGAAGCTTTAGATTATAGCGGTTACATTCTAGATCGAATTTCTAGCATTTTCTTCAATCTGAATTCAGCAGAAACTAATGACGAAATTCAGAAAATTGCGCAAGAGGTTTCGCCATTACTATCAGACTTTAGTAATGACATTACTCTAAATGCGGCACTTTTTGCAAAAGTAAAAGCAGTATATGATCAGAAAGCATCATTGAATCTCAACCCGGAACAAACCACTTTATTAGACAAAAAATATAAAAGCTTTTCTCGAAATGGTGCCAATCTTAGTGAAGATAAAAAAGCAAAACTTCGAGAAATCGATAAGGAATTATCGAAGACAAGTTTAAAATTTGTTGAGAATGCATTGGCTGAAACGCAGGCTTTTCAAATGCATCTTACAAATAAAGATGATTTAGCAGGATTGCCAGAAGGGACGATAGAAGCCGCTCGTTCTTTGGCTCAAAGCCAGAAAAAAGAAGGTTGGATATTTACGCTTGACTATCCAAGTTATATTCCTTTTGTTACTTACGCTAAAAATAGAGAATTGCGTAAAAAAATGGCTATTGCTTCTGGTGCTAAAGGTTTTCAAAATAATGAATTCGACAATCAACAGAATGTTCTTAAAATTGCAAAACTCCGTTTTGACAGAGCGCAATTATTAGGTTATGCAACTCATGCGCATTTTGTTTTAGAAGAAAGAATGGCACAAAGCCCAGAGAAAGTACTTTCCTTTTCAAATGATTTACTTGCAAAGGCCAAACCAGCTGCATTAAAAGAATTTGCTGAATTGACGGCTTTCGCCAAAGAACTAGACGGTATAGAGCAATTAGAAAAATGGGATGGCGCGTACTACTCTGAAAAGCTGAAACAAAAATTATTTGATTTAGATGATGAAAAGTTAAAGCCTTATTTTCAATTAGAAAAAGTACTAGAAGGTGCTTTTATAACTGCTGAAAAATTATTTGGTTTACATTTTGAAGCAACTAAAGCGATTGATAAATACCATGAAGAAGTTGCAACTTATGAAGTAAAGGACGACAGCAATAAGTTGGTTGCAATTTTTTACGCTGATTTTTTTCCAAGAAAAGGAAAGCGCAATGGAGCTTGGATGACATCTTATAAGGCGCAATATGTAAAAGACGGATCGAATGAGCGTCCACACATTTCTATTGTTTGTAATTTTACAAAACCAACAGAAACTAAGCCATCACTTTTGACATTCAATGAAGTGACTACTTTATTTCACGAATTTGGACATGCTTTGCACGGAATATTAGCAAATACTACTTATCCTAGTTTATCAGGAACTTCAGTATTTTGGGATTTTGTAGAGCTGCCAAGCCAAATTATGGAAAACTGGTGTTACGAACCAGAAGCGTTATCATTATTTGCGCACCATTATCAAACAGGCGAAATGATACCAATGGATTTAGTAGAAAAAATTAAAGAAAGCGCAAGTTTTCAAGAAGGAATGGCAACAATGCGTCAGTTGAGTTTTGGTTTATTGGATATGGGTTGGCACGGACAAGATCCTTCAAATATTACAGATATTAAAGCTTTTGAAACGGAACAGTTTGCGGCAACGCAATTGTATCCTGAAGTTGCTGAAAATGCAATGTCGACTGCATTCTCGCATATCTTTCAAGGAGGTTATTCTTCTGGATACTATAGTTATAAATGGGCAGAAGTTTTAGATGCCGACGCTTTTGAATACTTTAAAGAAAAAGGAATTTTTAATAAAGAAGTCGCTAACAAATTTAAAGACAATATACTTTCTAAAGGTGGAACTGAACCACCAATGGAATTATACAAACGCTTTAGAGGTCAAGAACCAAAACCGGATGCTTTGCTAAGAAGAGCGGGATTAATCTAAAGCTTTTTATCAAATATAAAAACCGGAGCAGCATTGCTTCGGTTTTTTATTACATTTAATTCGATCGTATAAAAAAATAAAAGTTATGAGTTTTTTAAAAGCAGAATGGAATAATCTAGCCATGATCAATTATGAGGTCAATCCAGAAATTCTAAAAAAGTATGTGCCAAATGGAACGGAGCTTGATTTATGGAATGGGAAATGCTATGTGAGTTTCATTGGATTCCTTTTCGAAAAAGTTAGAGTTTTAGGAATCAAAATTCCATTTCACTCTGATTTTGAAGAAGTCAATTTAAGATTTTATGTTAGAAGATTCGAAAATGGAACTTGGAAAAGAGGAGCTGTTTTCATTAGCGAGATTGTACCTAAATTTGCTATTTCATTTATAGCAAATACTTTTTACAATGAACACTACAGCACTTTACCTATGAAGCATAAGTTGAGTGTCAACGAAAACTTACGAGAATTCATTTACCAGTGGAAAGTAAATAATAAGTGGAATACCATTCAGGTAGAAACTGAAAAAAATGCAGTAGAAATTGAACCCAATTCAGAAGCTGAATTTATAACTGAACATTATTTTGGTTATAATAAGGTCAATGAAAATGAAACTATTGAGTACCAAGTGACACATCCAAGATGGCAACAATACAAAGTTATAGGCAACACATCAGTTATCGATTTTGAAGCGGTATATGGAAAAGAATTTGCTTTTATTAAGGATCTAGAACCAAGCTCCGTATTTCTAGCGGTTGGCTCTGCTATTACTATTGAGGACAAGAGAAAAATTAAATTATAATTAATAATTGACTAGAAAATGAACATTTGAATAGTTTTAAAGATGTCTTCAGGAATAATTTACTGATTACTCTAAAATTGTTAAACGTTATTTATTTTTCTAAATAAAAACAACCATCAACCACCATAAAATAGGAATTCCTTCGACCCAGAAAGAAGTGTAATATCTAGAGCGGTTTTCATTAGCGAAAAGAAGTAAGAAAGATAACAAAACAAACAAAACGGCATTGACTAACAGCTGCTTTTGATCAAAACTATTTTTCAAAAATTCTAAAAGATAAAAGAGAATCATCAACGATATACCTAGCGTTTTTGTTTTCCGTACTCCTATTTGCTGAGGAACTGTTTGTAAATGCGGATCATCATTTGATAAATCGATGATTTCAAAGACAATTACTAAGCAAAAAACAAGAATAAACCTTTGTATACATTTCAGATAAAAATCGGATGTGATAGGTATTTCTGCATTTAAAATTGGCAATCCTATCGTTACACCAACCCAACATAATGCTACAATATAAATTTTTACTCCAGCCCAGTTTCTGGCATTTCTTCTGTTGGGAAAAAAAGGTAATGTATATAACAATGTAATAGCTAAAAAAACTACCGCTACAATTTGGGTAATTCTTTCTAATTGAAAAAAATAATAACCAACCATAAGTAGTGAACAAAAACTAAATAAGGCAATTAGCTTTAATTCCGTTTTCATTTTTTCTTTTTTGGCTCGAGCCAAAGCATCATATTTTACAAAATTATAGCCCACTATAGTTCCAAAAAAAACAAAATTAGCGGTTTCTTCATCATTAGGAATGTGGAACATGTAATACGTCATTCTGACTAAAGCATAACACGACAAAGCCACGTGTATACTGCTATTTATATAAAAATCAAGAAGTAGCTTAAAAATCCTCATTAGACAAAATTAATCAAAGTGTTAATAAGAATGGCTTTTAGTTGAAAAATTCACAGAAAATCAACTTAAAAAAGGCTATTTATAGCATATTAATATTTAATTTTACAGCCAGTAAATAACACACACACAACACATTTTATATACAATGAAAACAGACGCTTTTGCATTAAGACACATCGGTCCAAGAGAAAATGATTTAGAACATATGTTGAAGACAATTGGTGCCGACACTCTAGATCAATTGATTGATGAAACTATTCCAAGTGACATTCGCTTAAAATCAGATTTAGATTTAGAGCCTGCAATGACCGAATATGAGTTTGCAAATCACATTACTCAATTGGGGAACAAGAATAAAATGTTTCAATCTTATATTGGATTAGGTTACAATGCGGCAATTATTCCTGCTGTAATTCAAAGAAATGTTTTTGAAAATCCAGGATGGTACACTGCTTACACTCCGTATCAAGCGGAAATTGCTCAAGGTAGACTTGAAGCAATTTTAAATTTCCAAACAATGGTTATCGAACTAAGTGGAATGGAAATCGCAAATGCTTCACTTCTTGATGAAGCAACTGCAGCTGCTGAAGCAATGGCATTGTTATTTGATGTGCGAACTCGTGATCAAAAGAAAGCGAACGTATGTAAGTTTTTTGTTTCTGATGCAATTTTACCACAAACCTTGTCTGTTTTACAAACTCGCTCAACTCCTATTGGTGTTGAATTAGTTGTAGGAGATCACCAAGAATTTGATTTTTCTACTGATTTCTTCGGAGCAATCCTTCAGTATCCAGGAAAATTTGGACAAGTATATGATTATGCAGATTTTATAGCTAAAGCAGCAGAAAACGAAATTAAAGTAGCAGTTGCTGCTGATATTTTAAGTTTAGCAAAATTAACTCCTCCAGGCGAAATGGGAGCGGCTGTAGTTTTAGGAACAACACAGCGTTTCGGAATTCCGTTAGGTTACGGAGGACCGCATGCAGCTTATTTTGCAACTAAAGATGAATACAAACGAAGCATGCCAGGAAGAATCATTGGTGTAACTATTGACACTAATGGTAATCGTGCACTTCGTATGGCTTTACAAACACGTGAACAACATATCAAGCGCGATAAAGCAACTTCAAACATTTGTACTGCGCAGGTTTTATTATCTGTTATGGCAGGGATGTACGCTGTTTATCACGGTCCAAAAGGACTAAAATATATAGCTAGTAAAGTGCACGCTTCAGCGGTAACTTTGGCAAACACTTTACAAAAATTAGGTTTCGAACAAACGAATACTGCATTTTTTGATACAATTGTAATAAAGGCTGATGCTCAAAAAGTAAAAGAAATTGCAGTTCAAAACGAAGTAAACTTTTATTACATCGATGAAAATGCGATTTCAATCTCTTTGAATGAAACAACAAGTATCGCTGATTTAAATAAAATTGTCAGCATTTTTGCTTCTGCAAAAGGAACTCAAGCACTAACAATTGATACTTTATCTCAAACCAATCATTTTCCAGAAAGCGTTGAAAGAACTTCAAGTTTCTTAGAACATGATGTTTTTGCAAAACATCACTCTGAAACAGCTTTGATGCGTTATATCAAAATGTTAGAGCGCAAAGATTTAGCATTGAATCATTCTATGATTTCTCTTGGATCTTGTACAATGAAATTGAATGCAGCTTCAGAAATGTTGCCTTTAAGCAACGCACAATGGAACAACATTCACCCATTTGCACCTTTAGATCAAGCGCAAGGTTACCAAGAAATGCTGACTAAATTAGAGCAACAATTAAATGTAATTACAGGTTTTGCTGGAACTACTTTACAACCAAATTCAGGTGCTCAAGGAGAATACGCAGGACTTATGGTTATTCGTGCTTATCACCAGTCAAGAGGAGATCACCATAGAAATATTGCTTTAATTCCATCTTCAGCTCACGGAACAAATCCTGCGTCTGCAGCTATGGCGGGAATGAAAGTAGTTGTTACTAAAACATTAGAAAACGGAAATATAGACGTAGAAGATTTACGTGCAAAAGCAATTTTACACAAAGACAATCTTTCTTGTTTAATGGTTACTTATCCATCTACTCATGGAGTTTTTGAAAGTGCTATTAAAGAAATTACGCAATTGATTCACGATAATGGCGGACAAGTTTATATGGATGGCGCTAATATGAATGCACAAGTTGGTTTAACAAATCCAGCAACTATTGGTGCAGACGTATGTCACTTAAATTTACATAAAACATTCGCTATTCCTCACGGTGGTGGTGGACCAGGTGTTGGACCAATATGCGTTGCTCCACAGTTAGTTCCATTTTTACCTACAAATCCAGTAATTCCTACAGGTGGCGAAAATGCGATTACTGCTATTTCAGCTGCTCCATGGGGTTCTGCTTTAGTTTGCTTGATTTCTTACGGATACATTTGCATGTTAGGTGCAGAAGGTTTGAAACAATCTACTGAATATGCAATCTTAAATGCTAATTACATAAAAGAGAAGTTAAATGGTCATTATGACACATTATATTCTGGTGAAATGGGTCGTGCAGCACACGAGATGATTCTAGAATGTCGTCCATTTAAAGAAAAAGGAATTGAAGTTACTGATATCGCAAAACGATTGATGGATTACGGCTTCCACGCTCCTACTGTTTCTTTCCCTGTAGCTGGAACTTTGATGATTGAACCTACTGAAAGTGAAAACTTAGAAGAGTTAGATCGTTTTTGTGATGCAATGATCGCAATCAGAAAAGAAATTGAAGAAGTTACTTTAGACAATTCAAATAATGTTTTGAAAAATGCGCCGCATACTTTAATGATGGTAACCACTGACAATTGGATTTTCCCTTACAGTCGTGAAACAGCAGCATTCCCATTAGATTACATAGCTGAAAATAAATTCTGGCCTACGGTTCGTCGAGTTGATGAAGCTTACGGTGATCGAAATCTAAACTGTTCTTGTGCACCAATTGAAGCCTACATGGAAAGCTAGATTAAAAACTAAATGTCTCGAGAAATCGGGACATTTTTTTTTGACATTTAAACTTCTAAATAATTGAGGTAAAAAATTTATTGATTGATTTAAATGAACGGAGTGACAAAATCACATTTTTATTTTAGATTTATAATAAAATATTAAATAATATAGCTAAATACTTGTTATTCAATAATTATATGCACGCATAGTAAATATTGTGATAGTAATAATTTTTTTATGTTTAAATTAGCATAAAATTTGGAAAGAAACGCAATGAAAATAAAAATAACCGGCATAGGAAGTTATATTCCTGAAAAGAGAATAAGCAATGCAGACTTTGGAAACCATGTATTTTTAAACGATGATGGAAGTGCATTTGGTTATCCTAATGAAGTTGTTATCAATAAATTCAAAGGAATCACAGGAATCGAACAAAGACGCTATGCTGAAGACCACTTATCTTCTTCTGATTTAGCTTATTTTGCCGCTCAAAAAGCTATTGCAAGTGCAGCCATCGATCCAGAAACAATAGATTATATCATCTTTGCACATAATTTTGGAGATGTAAAAAAAGGAGCAATTCAGTCTGACATGCTTCCTAGTTTAGCAACAAGAGTTAAGCATAAACTACAAATAAAAAACCCTAAATGTGTTGCATACGATATCCTTTTTGGCTGTCCAGGATGGATTGAAGGTGTGCTTCAAGCTAACGCATTTATAAAATCAGGCATGGCTAAGCGTTGTTTAGTTATTGGTTCTGAAACTTTATCAAGGGTAGTTGATGAGCACGATAGAGACTCAATGATTTATTCTGACGGAGCTGGTGCATCTATAATTGAAGCATCTGACGACGATTCAGGTTTACTATCTTATGAAAGTGGCACCTATGCCATGGATGAAGCTAATTACTTGTTCTTTGGAAAATCATATAATCCAGATCTAGATCCAGATACACGTTACATAAAAATGCACGGTCGCAAAATATACGAATTTGCCTTAAACACCGTTCCAGCAGCTATGAAAAGTTGTTTAGATAAAAGCGGACTCGGAATTGACGATGTCAAAAAAATACTAATTCACCAAGCTAACGAAAAAATGGATGAAGCAATTATTCATCGTTTTTATAAGTTGCATGGGAAATCAGTTCCACAAGATATAATGCCGATGAGTATCCATGAATTA
This sequence comes from Flavobacterium sp. PL12, assembly GCF_039123485.1. Taxonomy (NCBI): domain Bacteria; kingdom Pseudomonadati; phylum Bacteroidota; class Flavobacteriia; order Flavobacteriales; family Flavobacteriaceae; genus Flavobacterium; species Flavobacterium sp. PL12. The sequence continues at coordinate 37,290 of NZ_JBANDI010000002.1, read as the reverse complement.
GGTAACAGTAGTGTCGCTACGGTTCCTACTCTACTTGATTTACTAGTACGAGGCGAAATTAAAGATCAAAAAATTGTTAAGGGCGATATTCTTCTTTTTGCTTCTGTTGGAGCTGGAATGAATGTTAACGCTTTTATTTACAGATATTAAAACTGTTGTTTTTAAACTAAAAAAACAATTAATTGCTTTGTTATAAGCAGGAGCTAATCCAGCTGTAGATTGCAATTCCTCAGTACAAAATTTGTTTTTCAAAGATGCAATAGAGCTTCCTACATTCGCTTTTTGCATCTTGAAAAACTACATCTTAAAGCTCCGGGATTTTCTCCCGAAATATCGAGACCATCTGAGCTAAAAAACAAGAATCAAAAACACTTTTATTAGTATATTTGCACGCAGAATCTTTATGAAAAATGATTCTCGCGCAAAATTAACTAAGATAAAGAACGAAATAGAATTCCGTTCGTCTAAATCGCCATGTACGAAAAAACGTTTCCTAATAAAAGATTCAAACATACTTTAGAATTCCTAAATAAACATATTACAAATTCCTCCACTATTTTAGATTTAGGCGTTGAAAATCCTTTTTCTAAAATAATGAAAGAAGACGGATATACTGTTACAAATACTACTGGAGAAGATTTAGACAACGACCAAACTGTTTTTCAGTCAGCAAAAACTGATGTCGTAACTGCTTTTGAAATTTTCGAACATCTTTTGAATCCGTATACGATATTAAACGAAATAAAATCAGACAAACTTTTTATCTCTATTCCATTACGTCTTTGGTTCTCGCCGGCTTATCGAAGTAAATCAGATATGTGGGACCGACATTATCATGAATTTGAAGATTGGCAACTAGATTGGCTTTTGGAAAAAACAGGTTGGAAAATAATTGACCGTCAAAAATGGACCAACCCAGTAAAGAAAATTGGCATCCGTCCTTTGTTGAGAAAATTCACTCCGAGGTATTACATTGTTTATGCTGAAAAAATAAAATAAACTTAGTGACTTTCTCAAAGTTGAAAATTTTGAAAAAGTTACAAAGTCAAACATACATTTAATGAATTATTACATCGTTATTCCAGCTCACAATGAAGAGCAATTTATTGCACTGACATTAGAGTCTTTAGTTTCTCAAACGCTTTTGCCAAAAAAAGTGGTAATTGTAAATGATAATTCTACTGATACAACAGCTGAAATAGTTGCATCTTTTGCAAATCAACATCCATTTATATCATTGGTCGAAAAAAAATCAAGCGCTATTCATTTACCTGGAAGTAAAGTAATTCAAGCTTTCCAAACAGGTTTTGAAACCTTGGATGATAATTACGATGTGATTGTAAAAATTGACGCCGATTTAATTTTCCCTCTTAATTATTTTGAAACGATTGAAAAATATTTCAAATCTGATCCTCAAATAGGTATGGTTGGTGGATTTTGTTATATCGAAAAAAATAGTGAATGGGTTTTAGAAAATCTAACGGACAAAGACCATATTCGCGGCGCATTGAAAGCGTATCGCAAAGAGGTCTTTAAACAAATAGGTGGTTTAAAACCGCAAATGGGTTGGGACACCGTTGATGAATTGCTTTGTAAATTCTACAATTGGAAAGTAATCACAGATGAATCTTTACATGTTAAACATTTAAAACCAACAGGAGCTAACTACAACAAAACAGCTCGTTATAAACAAGGTGAAGCTTTTTACACCTTAGGTTACGGATTTACAATAACCGCCATAGCCTCGGCAAAACTAGCGATGATGAAAAAGAAACCACTACTCTTTTTGGATTATTTAAAAGGATTTTGGAAAGCTAAATCAGCTAAAACACCATTAATGGTAACGGCAGAACAAGCAAAATTTATTCGAAAATACCGCTTAAAAAAAATGAAAGAAAAGGTTTTCTAGTGAAAACTAAACCAAATTGACAAATAACTCGTAACTAATTTTGTAATTTAGCCCTTATTCACAAAACTATGATGCTCCTTCGATATATAACGCAAATAGGAAGATATTTCCTGATGCTAAAAGAAATCTTTAACAAGCAAACCAAATGGTCTGTAATGCGGAATTTAATTTTCAAGGAAATTGATGACTTGATTATTGGATCTCTAGGAATTGTAGCCTTTATTTCCTTCTTCGTTGGAGGCGTTGTGGCAATTCAAACTGCATTAAACCTAACCAATCCACTGATACCTAAATATCTTATTGGATTCGCTACAAGACAATCTGTAATTTTAGAGTTTGCTCCAACATTTATTTCCATCATTATGGCGGGAAAAATGGGATCATTTATTACTTCTAGTATTGGAACGATGAGAGTTACGGAGCAAATTGATGCTCTAGAGGTAATGGGAGTAAATGCTTTGAATTATTTAGTATTTCCTAAAATTATAGCGCTTTTATTATATCCTTTTCTTATTGGAATTGCAATGTTCCTAGGTATTCTAGGTGGATGGATGGCTGGTGTTTATGGTGGTTTCATATCAAGTGCTGAATTCATTAATGGAGCACAAATGGATTTTATTCCATTCCATATTGCATATGCCTTTCTAAAAACATTAATTTTCGCATTATTATTAGCAACTATACCTTCTTTCCATGGTTATTACATGAAAGGTGGAGCTCTTGAAGTTGGTAAAGCAAGTACAGTTTCATTTGTTTGGACATCAGTTTCAATAATACTTTTCAACTATATATTAACGCAATTGTTACTAGGATCATGATAGAGTTAAAAAACATAGAAAAATCATTTGGTGGAAATAAAATCCTTAAAGGCATTTCTACAGTTTTTGAAACTGGAAAAACCAATTTAATTATAGGACAAAGTGGATCTGGGAAAACAGTTTTACTGAAAAGTCTTTTAGGAATTCACACACCTGAATCAGGACAGATCTGTTTTGATGGTAGAATATATTCTGAATTAGCACCAGATGAGAAGAGAGACCTTAGAACGGAAATAGGAATGGTATTTCAAGGAAGCGCACTTTTTGATTCGATGACAGTTGCTGAGAATGTTGGTTTTCCTCTTCGAATGTTCACAAAAGACAATAAAGCTATGATTAAAGAGCGTGTTGACTTTGTACTTGAAAGAGTAGCTCTTAAAGATGCGCATCATAAATTACCTTCTGAAATATCAGGAGGAATGCAAAAAAGGGTTGCGATTGCACGCGCGATTGTAAACCGACCAAAATACCTATTTTGTGATGAGCCCAACTCTGGTCTTGATCCAAATACTTCTACCTTGATTGATAACTTAATTAAGGAAATCACCGAAGAATACGACATCACAACAGTTATCAATACACATGATATGAACTCGGTTATGGAAATTGGTGATAATATCTTGTTCCTAAAAAATGGTCTTAAAGCTTGGCAAGGAACCAAAGAAGAAATTTTTATTACCGATAATGAAGCTGTAGTTGACTTTGTTTACTCTTCTAATTTGTTTAGAAAAGTAAGAGAAGCGTATTTGAAGGGGTAATAAAATCTATACTAATTTTCGATTTTATAATTCCATTTATCACGCTTATGCTTTTTACCTACTAAAGGTACAATGATAAATACAGAACCATAAACTATGGGGATTATACCAATTGAAGCTAGATAACCTCCTGAGGTGAGTATTCCAACACCTGCCATTGTTAAAAGACCTCCGCTACCAATAGAAATAGGACTTAAAACTGTAGAGAAAGTTGAAGCTTTTCTAATTTTTAAAATTGAATCTATTTTAATTTCAGTTCCTTTTATAACGATGGTTGCAGTATCTATGATTTTAAAATTCCCTGCAATTTTTTGGTTATTATGCATTTTTACTTTTATTCTTCTGTTCTCTACAAGATATGTGTGTCCACTTCCTTTTTTTGAAGTTAAATAAATTCCGCGCTGCTGTGCATAGCAGAAACTAATAAAAAAGAATAGAAATAGTACTGTTGTAAATCGTTTCATTATTCTATCATAGAAATTGATTGAAACAAATATAAAAATAATATTTTATAATCCTTTTCTTTCTATAAAATCATATTATAAAACCGTAAAATAATGATATCTAGTTCGTTTTCAACAACTCTACCTCAGCATTTGGATTAAATAAATACATCTTGCCTGAACTTATCTCGAGACATTCAAAACGTTTCGTTCGGACCGCTATTTTCTTGAAAATTTTACCATTCGAAATTCTAAAAATACTTCCATAAGGAATTTCGAAAACATAATTTTTATCGTTTTCCTGATCAAACTGTTTTAACGCTAATGCTAAAGTTGTGTCAGTATCGCTACTAGCAGTTGGGTTTTTAAAGTGTCTTGCTAACAATGGCAATAAGTGAGCAGGGAAAATCTCTGGTCTAATATAGGGAACCATCAAGCGCTGAAAAGAAAATTTCCACTCATTACCATGTGGTTTGATGTTTCTTCCAAATTTTTCGAAAGCAACGAGATGGGAGATTTCATGAATTAATGTAATCAAAAACTTGTATTTATTTAAGTTTGAATTAACCGTTATTTCGTGCTTTCCATTTAATCCTTTTCGATAATCTCCATGACGAGTTTGTCGTTCATTGACGATTTTAAGATGCACTTGATTAGCTACAATTAGTTCGAAAACTGGTTTGACGGCGTGCTCGGGAAGATATCTTGATAAGGTTTCACTCAAAATTAAATCTAACTTAAAAGTTTTATTTATGGATTAGTTGAAGATACTTGCAACACCTTACCATTGAAATATTTATTTCCTGTCAAAGTAAAATTGAAAATATAATCAGCCATTTCGTTTGCTGAAATTGGAGCTTGATATCCTGGAAATGCTTCTTCGAGCATTTCTGTTTGTACAGAACCTAATGCTAATACATTAAAAGAAATTCCACGCTCTTTATATTCCTCCGCTAGTAATTCCATAAGTGTAATTACAGCTCCTTTACTAGAACTATAGGCTGCAAGTCCAGCAAATTTGAAGCTTCCTTGAATTCCACCCATCGAACTAATAGTTACCACATGACTTCCTTTTTGCAAATAAGGCAATGAAATTCTAGTCAAATTAGCAACCGCAAAAACATTGACTTTATAAATGTTTTCGAAATCTTCTTGCGAAGTTTCTGCAAAAGGTTTCAAAATTAAACTTCCGGCATTATGAATAATAGCATCTATTTGCTTCCACGATTTCGAAACGAAATCACTTACTTTACTTAATTCCGATTCATTAGATAAATCAACTGAAAGACAAGTTATATTTGCATTTCCCAATAATGTTTGTGGAATTTTTCTAGATATTGCTAGCACTTTATGTCCTGAATTCGCAAATTGCAATGCTAACTCATGGCCTATACCTCTACTTGTACCGGTAATTATAATATTTTTCATTGTACAAAAATAAGCAAAAACGTCACAATAGCCTCGCTTTAAACAAAGGATTGTTTTTAGATTTTAAAAACAAAGCGTAATAGATTTTTTCCTAATTTTGAATGGATAAACTAATTTAAATTCTTCTTTTAATGATAGAAAATATACGATTTGAAATAGCAACTTTAAATGACATCGAAGGTGTTCTGGCATTGCAAGAACTTTATTTAGTTTCTAATTTATCTGAGGAGGAAAAAGTTGGTGGTTTTGTAACAACGCCATTTACAATTGCACAGTTAACAGAAGTTATTGAGTGTCAAAATTTATTTGTCGCAAAAGATAAAACTAAGATTATTGCTTATATTTTTACTGGAAGTTGGGATTTCTTTAATCAGTGGCCCATATTCAATCACATGATTTCACTATTACCTGAATTTCACTTTTTAGATGAAAAATTTAACACTGTTAATAGCTTTCAGTATGGACCAGTTTGTATTCATAAAGAGTATAGAGGAAAGGGTTTAATCAGTCCGTTTTTTGAATTCATGCGCGTGAACATGAAAAGTAAATATCCATTAAGCTTGACTTTTATTAACAAAACTAACATTCCATCTCGTAAAGCACATACTGAAAAACTAAAATGGGAAATAATAGCTGATTTTCAATTTAATAGCAACGACTATCTTATTTTAGCTTATGACATGAACAAAAGTGTCTAAAAAATAAAACCCTTTCTAACCGGGATTAGAAAGGGTTTTATACTTAAAATAATATTATTTAAGAAATCAAAGTTCTTGAAATTACAATGCGTTGAATTTCAGAAGTACCTTCATAAATCTGAGTAATTTTAGCATCGCGCATCATACGTTCTACATGATATTCTGAAACATATCCGTTTCCACCGTGTATTTGAACTGCTTCAATTGTCGTGTCCATAGCCGTTTGAGAAGCAAATAGTTTTGCCATTGCACCAGATTGAGAAATGTCTTTTCCTTCATCTCTTTCTGAAGCTGCTTTTAGAACTAGCATTTTGGCTGCCATAATTTGCGTCGCCATATCTGCTAATTTAAAAGCAATTGCTTGGTGTTTGAAAATTTCTTTTCCAAATGCTTTACGTTCTTGAGAATATTTTAAAGCAAGATCGTAAGCACCAGTTGCAATTCCTAACGCTTGAGAAGCAATTCCAATTCTACCACCATTTAAAACAGCCATTGCAAAATTAAAACCAAATCCATCTGCTCCAATTCTGTTTTCCTTAGGAATCTTTACATCAGCAAACATTAAGGAATGGGTGTCTGATCCACGAATACCCATCTTTTTTTCTTTTGGACCAATATCAAATCCAGCCCAACCTTTTTCAACGATAAAGGCGTTGATTCCTTTATGACCTTTCTCAATATCAGTTTGTGCAATTACAATATAAGTAGATGCCGAAGAACCATTGGTAATCCAGTTTTTAGTACCATTTAATAAATAGTGATCTCCTTTATCGATTGCAGTGGTTTTTTGTGAAGTTGCATCTGAACCGGCTTCTGGCTCTGATAAGCAAAAAGCACCTATGACTTCTCCTTTAGCAAGGGGAACTAAGTATTTCATTTTTTGTTCTTCATTACAGTATTTTTCAATACCTGCACATACTAATGAGTTGTTCACAGACATAATAACAGCTGCAGAAGCATCAATTTTAGAAATCTCAGTCAATGCTAAAACATAAGAAATACTATCTAAACCTGAACCACCATATTTTGGATCGACCATCATTCCCATAAACCCTAACTCGGCCATCATTTTCACTTGCTCTGTAGGAAATTTTGAATGTTCGTCACGTTCAATAACACCAGATAATAATTCTGCTACAGCAAAATCTTTAGCTGCTTGTTGAATCATTAAATGTTCCTCTGTTAGATTAAAATCCATATGTTTTTTTATAAATTAAATGTTCTTAAATTGGTCCTCAAAAGTAATTATTTAATATTTAATTTCAAACGTTTTCGTGAATTTAGCAATTGTTTAAAGATAAAAAATCATACTAAAACTACAAATTCAAACTAAGACACATACTATTTTTTAATGCTCCACTATTATCGAGTAATTTTTAGTTTAGTATCCAAAATTTAAAACAATCTGCAAGATTTAAAATAAAACTCAAAATACATAATTCACATTACTCTATTATTTATATTTGCCTAAATTAAACATATCGTAAAAAATGAAAGATTTATTAAATAAATTCGAAAATAAAGAACCGGAAATAGTTTTCCATTGGAAGGACTCTGAAACAGAAGCAGAAGGATGGACAGTCATTAATTCACTACGTGGTGGAGCTGCAGGTGGTGGAACTCGCATGAGAAAAGGTTTAGATATGAATGAAGTTTTGTCTTTGGCAAAAACTATGGAGGTAAAATTTTCAGTGGCTGGGCCAGCAATTGGTGGTGCCAAATCTGGAATAAATTTTGATCCAAATGACTCGAGAAAAAAAGGAGTTTTAGAACGTTGGTTTAAAGCAGTTTCTCCTTTGTTGAAAAGCTATTACGGTACAGGAGGTGATTTAAATGTGGACGAAACGCATGAAGTTATCCCAATGACGGAAGAATGTGGTATTTGGCACCCGCAAGAAGGTGTTTTCAATGGGCATTTTAAACCAACTGAAGCAGAGAAAATCAATAGAATTGGACAATTGCGTCAAGGCGTTGTGAAAGTAATTGAAGATTCAAAATATTCGCCTGATGTTTTGCGTAAATATACCGTAGCAGATATGATTACAGGTTTTGGCGTTGCTGAAGCAGTAAAAAACTATTACGCTATTTACGGAGGAGATGTTAAAGGAAAAAAAGCAATCGTACAAGGTTTTGGGAATGTTGGATCGGCAGCTGCATTTTACTTAGCAGGTATGGGTGCAAAAATTATTGGTATAATTGACAGAGATGGTGGAATCATAAACGAAGAAGGATACACTTTTGACGAAATTAAAGCTTTTTACCTTGCAAAAGATGGAAACAAGCTTGTTGCTGAGAACATGATCCCTTTTGATGAAATCAATGAGAAAATCTGGACGATAGGTGCTGAAATATTTACTCCTTGTGCAGCTTCACGTTTAGTCACTCAAACACAAATTGACAGCTTAATCGCTAATGGACTTGAGGTTATTTCTTGTGGTGCAAATGTACCTTTTGCTGATACAGCAATTTTCTTCGGACCAATAATGGAGCATATTGACAACAAAATCAGCTTAATTCCTGACTTTATCTCTAATTGCGGAATGGCTAGAGTATTTGCTTTCCTTATGGAGAAAAGAGTTGAAATGACCGATGAAGCTATTTTTCAAGATACTTCAGCAACCATTAAAGCAGCGATAGAAAAAGCTCACGCGCTAAATAATTCAAAAACAAACATAAGTGCGTCAGCATTTGAAATTGCTTTGAAACAATTAGTTTAAATCAATTTTACACGATAGTAGCTTTTGTTATTTAGACGGAGGTAAATAATTAGTCAGTTTAATGCATTGTTATAACAACAAATGCATAAACTGACTTTTTTTTATTCCTAAATTTACACCTTAAATAAATCCTTTGAGTTGCTAATTATAATCGAAGTAAATAGCAATTTTTATAATATATTAGCGTTTTCATAATAAATAAAATTTCTATGAGTCTATTGTTACAAGCGGACAGCCTATCTGTTGCGAAAGAAAGTTTAGTTGATGCAGTTCCTGTTGAAAAAACATTATCTATAATCGAGCTACTTACTAGCGGAGGACTAGCAGGTCAAATTATAATGACTGCTTTATTTTTAATGTTTTTTGTTGCTTTATATCTTTATTTTGAACGCCTAATGGCTATCAATGCTGCTTCAAAAATCGATGTCAATTTCATGGCACAAATCAAAGATAATATCAAGAATGGCCGAATCGATAACGCTAAAATCGCATGTGCTCATTATAAATCACCTGTCGCACGTTTAATTGAGAAAGGAATTTCAAGAATTGGTAAACCTTTAGATGATATTAATACTGCTATCGAAAATGCTGGAAAGCTTGAGATTTATAAATTAGAAAAAAATGTAAGCATGTTAGCTACTATTTCTGGAGCAGGTCCTATGACTGGATTTTTAGGAACAGTTGTTGGTATGATTCAAGCATTCCACAAAATGGCAAGCTCTGGCGGACAAATTGAAGTTGGTGCACTTTCTGAAGGAATTTATACCGCAATGACAACTACTGTTGTTGGTTTAGTCGTTGGAATTATTGCTTATGTGGGTTACAACCACTTGGTAGTAAAAACAGATAAAATCGTTCACCAGATGGAAGCGAACGCAGTTGACTTTTTAGACTTATTAAACGACCCTGCATAATTATGAATTTAAGAGGAAGAAATAAAGTTAGCGCAGAATTCAATATGTCTTCAATGACTGATATTGTGTTTTTATTACTGATATTTTTTATGCTTACATCAACAATGGTTACGACTAATGCATTAGATTTAGTTCTACCAAAAGCAAAAGGAAAAACGGATAGCAATAAAAACATTTCAGTGAGCATCAATAAAGAATTACAATTTTTTATTGACAAAGAACCAGTGTCTGAATCCGAATTAGAATCAAAATTATTAGGTCTTTTTTCATCAGATAAAGAAAAAGCTATTGTTCTAAGAGCTGAAGAAGGAGTTCCTATTGAGAAAGCGGTAAACGTTTTAGACATTGCTAATAGAAACCAAATTAAAGTAGTTTTAGCGGTTAGACCTAAATAGTTTATTTGTCTTAAAAAAAGATTTATTCTACATGAAATATATAGAAACAAAAGAAGAAAAGAAATCATTTGCAATCACATCAATAATTTTTGTGATTCTTTTTGTTTTGTTCTTTTATTTAGGATTGACCTCATTAGATCCTCCTCCTGAAAATGGAATAGCAATTAATTTTGGTACGACGGAATTTGGTTCTGGAAATATCCAACCTACAGAAGCCATCCAATCTGCTCCTAAAGCGGAGGCAGCAAAAGAAGCGGCGGCTAGCAATGACGATGTGCTTTCTCAAGATATTGAAGAAGCTGTCGTAATAAAGGAAGCTAAAAAAATTCAACCTACTAAGCAAACCTCTAAACAGGAAGTAAAACTGAAACCAAAAGAAAATCCAAAGCCTTCAAAAAGTACTTCTGACGCATTATCAAGTTTAATAAATGGTCCTAAGTCGGATGGAAAAGCACAAGGCGGAGAAGGAAACGATAATCTTCCAGGAGATAAAGGAAGTCCAAATGGAAATCCTTACGCAAATAGTTATTATGGCTCAGGAACTGGAAGCGGTAATGGAAGCGGTTGGGGATTAAATGGTCGCAGCATCAGTTCTAGAGGAAAAGAAGTACAAAAATGTAATGAATTTGGAACTGTTGTAGTACAAATTACTGTCAATAGAAGTGGTAATGTTATTGCTGCAAAATATACGAAAGGAACCACCAACACCAATCCGTGTTTGATAGAACCTGCATTGGCTACAGCTAGGAAATATAGATGGCAACCCGATTCAAAAGCGCCTGAAACTCAGATTGGTTTCATAACCGTGAATTTCAAAATTGGAGAATAATCATAACTATAAATAATAAAAACTCAAGTATCTTTGAGTTTTTATTATTTATAGACCTCATGAATTATCAAGAAACAACGCAGTGGATGTTTAATCAATTACCAATGTACCAAACTCAAGGCGCATCGGCTTACAAGGAAGACTTGACCAATATTATTTCATTATCTGAACACTTAGGTAATCCTGAAAAAAAATTAAAATGTATTCACGTAGCCGGAACTAATGGAAAAGGCTCCACATCTCACATGCTATCCTCAATATTACAAGAAGCAGGATATAAGGTTGGTCTATACACATCACCTCATTTAAAAGATTTTAGAGAACGGATAAAAATTAATGGGATTGAAATCTCTGAAGATTTTGTTTGCGACTTTATTAAAAAACATAAATCCTACTTAGAAAAACAGTCGATGAGTTTTTTCGAAATGTCCGTAGGTTTGGCATTCAACTATTTCGCAAAAGAAAATGTAGATATTGCAATTATTGAAGTAGGTTTAGGAGGCCGATTAGACGCGACTAACATTATTAAACCACTTGTATCTGTAATAACAAATATTAGCTTAGATCACACGCAATTTCTGGGAAACACAGTCGAATCGATTGCCTCTGAAAAGGCAGGAATAATCAAATCTTTAGTTCCAGTAGTAATAGGAGAATATGATGTGGAATCCAAAAAAGTTTTTTTGGCTAAAGCCAAAGAAAAAAGTTCGGAGATCTATCTTGCTTCAGATTTAATTTCGATTGATTTCCCATCTGATTTAATAGGTGATTACCAATTTCATAATAAAAAAACTGTACTTCAAACTATTGCCGTTTTAAATAAGCAACAAGAATTTAAAATAAGTGATGAAAATATAAAATCGGGACTACTAAATGTTGTAAAAAATACTAACCTACAGGGTAGATGGCAACAAATAGGTGAATCTCCAAAAGTTATTTGTGACACAGCACACAACAAGAGCGGTCTTCAAATCGTGATAAATCAGATCATAAAAGAGAGTTTTGATAAATTACACATTGTATTAGGAGTTGTAAACGATAAAGATTTAGATGAAATTCTACCGCTATTCCCTAAAAATGTAATTTATTATTTCTGTAAACCAACTATTTTTCGTGGACTAGATGCTAAAATTTTAAAAGAAAAAGCAGCTTCTTTTCAACTTAAAGGAGAAGTATACAATTCAATTTCAGAAGCTTACCAAAACGCGATAAGTAATGCATCAAAATCCGACTTCATCTACATTGGCGGAAGCACTTTTGTTGTAGCAGAAATTTTATAATTTTTTTTATTTTTTACTTGCAATTGTAGAAAAGTGATGTATATTTGCACACGCAATAACAGAAACGAAAGTTACTAAATTGAAGTAGGGCGATTAGCTCAGCTGGTTCAGAGCACCTCGTTTACACCGAGGGGGTCGGGGGTTCGAACCCCTCATCGCCCACCAAATTTACAAACCTCCAAAGTCATTTGATTTTGGAGGTTTTTTTTATTTCATAAAACTGAACTTTAAAAAATTTTATTTAATACTGAATTTAGTAAAAGCAAATATCTAGATTTTACTATTTCCCCATGACTATATGTATTGATCCGTTACTATACATTTCTATGCATAAAAAAAATCGTCTTAATTTGAAATCTAAACGATTCTTTGATTCACTTTTATTTTAAGTTTTTGTCAAAAATGAAGTACTTAGCACATCAACTCTTCATTAATAAATTGAGAATTAAACGAAAGTAAACATTTCAAAAAAAATTATTTTACTGGCAATTCTCTAGTTAACCAACCACTTTTTCCAGCTGTAGCTATCGCATATGGAGAGATCCAAAATAATCCAAAAGTATATAAAACACTATACGCGTATGCCCATAAGGATTCTGCCGCACTGTACTTTTTAGCATAAAAGAAAACTGGAAAACTCGCAAATATCAATATCGCCAAGAGCGTTGAACTTAGAAAAAGTAAAGGTTGAACGATTATAAAATACATCATGAAAATTAGAAAAGGATATGTCATTACCAAAGTCAAAAACTGATTTGTAAATAGTAACCTTGCTCCTAGCTTAAATTCCTTTCTAAAATTAGTGAAAACAAACTTAGCCATAACTAGATTTTCACGAACGTTACTTCTACCCCAACGAATAAACATTTTATACAATCCTTTGTATTGCTCTGGAACGTCTGTTAGCACAATTGCATTACGCTGAAAAAGAACTTTCTTTCCTTGTTTTAAAATCATATTCGTCATGGCTCTATCTTCACCAATGTCTGATGCAACTCCCATAAACTTTTGATCGATCCATTCTGGCAAGCAATTAAAAACTGCTGAACTTTTATATGCAGCTAGTGCACCAGGAGTACAAAGCACACTTCCTACTTGACTTTCCACAGACCTTACAAATTCAAAACTCATCACAAAACTAACATTAAGCATCTTAGGCAAAATGGCGTTTTTATTATTCAGTACTCGAACGTTACCGGCTACAGCTCCACAGCTCTCGTCAACTATAAATGGACTTACTAAATTTCTTAAAGTATCTTTTTTAATAATGGAGTCACTATCAATTGTTACAAAAACATCTCCAGTCCCTAAATTGAAACCACGATATAAAGCGTGTCTTTTACCTTTGTTCTCTGGTTGTTGAAAAACAGATATCCTATCACCTAAAACTTCCTTAGCTTTATTCATCCAATACCAAGTATCATCTTTACTTCCATCATCAATTGCTAATATCTGCAGCTTATCTTTAGGAAAATCACTGTTGGCAATACTCATTAATGTTTCATAAACTAATTTGCCTTCGTTATATGCCGGTACGATGATAGTGCAAGTTGGCAGTAATTCATCATTTACAGATTCTATAGATTTATATTGAAAGTATAGATAGACATTGTAAAAGAAGAACAAGACTTTAAATAAAAGTAAAGCAGAAGTGATTATAATGAATGTCAAACCAATTGAGGAGTTGATTCTTGTTTGATTAAAATTATAAAAATCAGGTTGAAGATAATAAACGAAAGAAGCTCCAATGATTAATAACGCCATTGTTGCTACTAAGACAATATTATTAGCGAAGCTACTTGCTGAAAAACTAGCATCTTTAGATAGCGTATTGCTTTCCTTAGATAAAAATTTTTCTTTGATTGGGACAGTTTGTGTTTTCATATTAAGAATTAATTAATCAGGATTTATTTTCTAAATACTAAGCAACTCTCATTCCAATAAAATAAGAACTGTAATTCAAACGATTACGATAAATTTTAGATTATAAAACTGTATAAAATTTACCCAACACTTACCCAATACCCATTTTGTATTAGGATAGCTATAATAAGAGTCAAGAGTTAAGAAAATAAATTTGAATGCAAAAACACCTATAAGAATCACTATCTAAAAACACCTCAAAAATTGAAGAGGTGACATGTCTTAATTTCTAGAGTCCTAAAACTGCGGGAAACAATCGTAATTAATAATGCCATCATCATATAATGTGATAGCATCTTTAATTTCTTATCAAGAAAGGAATTTATTAGATAAAATCTATCGTACGCTCTAACGCCATTCCTCTTGAACCTTTTATTAAAATTGAATTATTATCAAAAATAAAATTAGATAGTACAACTGAAAAACTATCAAAAGAATCATAAAAATAAAAATTATCAGCTTCCACTCTCGCTTTATAAAAAGCAGTACCAACAAAATAACACTTTATATTTTGTTCGTTTTTAAGCAGATCAACAATTTCTTCGTGTTCTTTGTCGCTTTCGTATCCTAACTCAAACATATCCCCTAGAATCATTATTTTATTTAAATCGCTCAACTGTATATAGTTTTCAATAGCTACTTTCATACTACTAGGATTTGCATTATAAGCATCCAATATGATTTGGTTCGAACCTTTTTTAAGTAACTGCGATCTATTATTTTCGGGAACATATGCTTCTAAAGCACTTTTTATATCAGCATCTATGACTTTGAAGTATTTTCCAATAGCTATAGCAGCATTAATATTGTTTGCATTGTAAAGTCCTATTAAATGCGAGTTAATTGTATTACTTTCATAACTTACCGCTACTAAAGGATTTGCCGTTATATTCGTTATATTAAGATCAGCTGTCGATCTGTTAACACCAAATGTATAGGATTTTAGACTCTTAGACTTCTCAACCTGAATAGCATCTTCTAAATTAACAAACACAAGCTTGCTCTCATTGGATAAGTAATGATACATTTCGCTCTTCCCTTGAATGACACCTTCAACACCGCCAAATCCCTCTAAATGCGCTTTTCCAAAATTAGTTATATAACCATAATCTGGTTTTGCTAATTCACATAAAAACTCGATCTCTTTTTTATGATTCGCTCCCATTTCTACAATACCTATTTCTGTATCAGAATTGAAAGAAAGCAACGTTAATGGCACTCCGATATGATTATTCAAATTTCCTACTGTAGCTTTAGTTTTAAACTTTTTAGAAAGAACAACATTAATAAGCTCTTTTGTAGTTGTTTTTCCATTGCTACCCGTAAGCGCGATAATTGGCAATCCTAAATATTCCCTGTGATACATGGCAAGCTGCTGCAACGCAACTAAACTATCCTGAACTACAATTGTGCGTTCGTCAACAAAACAAGAAGCATCATCAATAATAACGTACGATGCTCCTTTATATAATGCTTCATTCACAAAAGTATTAGCATCAAACCGATCTCCTTTTAAAGCAACAAAAAAAGAGTTCGCTACTATTTTACGAGTATCTATTACTACCGCATTACAATTTAAAAATAAACCATGAATGTACTTAATATCCATCTGAAAGGTGTTAAAAAAACAAAAGCCCTAATCAAAGGGCTTCTATTTTTATTTTTAATATAAATTTAATTTCTTGCTGATCTTTTCTTGTCTGCTTTTGGACCTACTCTAGACATTGCACATCTAAAACCAATGTAGTCCGTAGCCATATCTTGAGGAAAGTATCTTCTTTGAGCCGGATCTAACCAATAGGCTCTATCTCTCCATGAACCTCCTTTGTAAACTCTTGATTCATCATTTATCAAAGTGGTTCTTTTACTAGATTGATCGTATTTTCTAACCATTCTACCTAAGCTGTCTGTCGTTACATTGTGTTTAGGCGAATTATACATTAATTTATCAGATTTCGATTTATCATCTGAAGACTCGTCGTTAAACTTATAATATCGGGTTGACTGCTTGTCACCATCTCTATAGTTAACGTTGTCACTCTTATCAAAATTCTGTCTCAAATAAGTCTCTTGTTCATCAATTGGAACTTGTGCAATTTGACCTGGAAAATTTCTCGCAATTATTTTACCATTACTTAAAGTATCAAACTTCATATTGTCCTTAGTAACGATTTCAATTTTGCCATCAGGACCAATTTTGTTCTTAGTATACTGATTCCCTCTAAAGTAGTTGAAATCATTAGCTTCGTTATCAATTATAGGTCTGTAAACATCTTGAACCCATTCTGCAACGTTTCCAGCCATGTCATATAATCCGAAATCATTTGCTGGGTATTTTTTTACCTCATTTGTGATATCAGCACCATCATCAGACCAACCTGCGATTCCACCATAATCACCATTACCTTGTTTGAAGTTAGCCAATTGATCACCTCTATTTTGTCTTTTTCCAGAACGAGTGTAACCACCTGACCAAGGATATTTCTTCTGACCTTTGTAAATGTTATATTCTCTTTGACCTACATCTGCTGCAGCAGCATATTCCCATTCAGCTTCAGTTGGCAATCTATATTCAGGAAGAAGTATTCCTGAAGAGCGCTGTGCATAAACATTTTTAGGTTGCACTACAGTACCATTCTTTCCTGCTTTTGGACTCTTTTTAGCTCCTTTTCCACCTTTCAATACGATAGTTTCATCTCCACCGTAAGCAGAAGTTGGTGAGTTTAAATATGTTTCAGTGTCAAAATTACTTTCAGCCGTAACATCAAGTGTTTTTGCATTCTTTTTCAAATATCCGTTTTTTTCTAACAGTGCTTCATTCACACGTTGCGTTCTCCAGTTACTAAATTCAACCGCTTGAATCCAATTAACTCCTACAACAGGATATTCAGCATATGATGGATGTCTAAGGTAATTATTAGTCATCGTTTCATTATAACCTAATCTATTTCTCCATACTAAAGTATCTGGAGATGCCCCTTCATAAATGTTTTTATAATTTTCCTCTGTTGGTGGATACACACTTTTCAACCAATCTAAATAATCTAAATACATAGAATTAGTAACCTCTGTCTCATCCATATAAAAGGACTGAACGTGCTGTTGTGTTGGCGTATTATTCCAGTCATGCATAACATCATCTTGAACTCTACCCATCGTAAAGGTACCGCCTTCAACAAAAACCAATCCTGGTCCCGCTTCTTGCTTTTTCTTGCTCGAGCCTTTCTTGCTATCCATGTTCCAACCCGTCGCTCTAGAAGTGTTCTTAGAACTGGATTTTTTACTGCAACTAGAGAAACCAGCAACCAAAACGATTGATAGTAACAACTGTATGCCCATAATTCTCTTTGCTTTCATACTCTTTAGTAGGTAATAATTTTAGTGGCGCAATATAATAATTAACAATTAATCGCCTATACGTTTTTTGACAAATCTAACTTTAACATTAATTTATCTAATATAACGCAAATTTATAATTTTTATTATTACAATTACATGAAATGATTTATTTTTACTGATTAATAATAAGCGCTCAATATTTACGTTTAGAAAAACAATGAGAAAACTATTTTTGGCAATCTTAAGCCTACTTCCGCTTGTTTCTTCTGCCCAAAAAAAAGGAGATATAAATATAGAATGGTTAGAAAAAAAAGAGATGTCTTACGGCAACTTCAAAGTTCTAATTCCTCAATTTACAGGAAATAGTTTTCATTACGATAATGCTACAAAAACAATTCTTTTTACTTTAAAATCACAACAGCCAGTCACTTTTGATGAAGGAAAAATTGTATTATCCAATATTAAATTCGAAAATATTTCAAAGGATCAACTAGGAGATTTATCTGCTGCTAATATTCCAAAAATAGTAAACCCATCGCTTATAATCTCAAAATCTCGCGAAATTAAAGAAGCCTTTATAAATCTTTCTCCTATTATCAAAGATGAATTTGGCTTCAAAAGAATTATTTCTTTTTCCTACGAGATAGAAAGCAGCAACTTTAGAACCGCACAAATAAGTAATACCTCAAATGTTATTTCTAATTCTGTTTTGTCCAGCGGAAATTGGTACAGATTTTATGTCGAAAAATCAGGCGTTTATAAAATCTCTAAAAATTTTCTGCAGCAACTTGGTATTGACCTTAATAATGTAGATCCCCGAAAGATAAAATTATTCGGGAACGGCGGTCGCATGTTACCATTATTAAATAGCATTTTATATCCTAATGACTTAGTCGAAAATGCGATTCAAATAAACGGTGAGAGCGACGGTGTTTTTAACAACGAAGATTATATTCTATTTTATGCCGAAGGTGCTGATACTTGGAATACTGAAAGTAGAACTAATCTTAATTTATATGATAAGAAATCATATTACTATTTGACCGTTCAAGGTGGTGATGGAAAAAGGATAAAACCTATTGTACAACCCACAGGAAGTAGCACTTTAAATCTTAATACATTTGACGATTATCAATTCCATGAAGTTGATCTCGTTAACATTGCAAGATTGGGCAGACAGTGGTTTGGCGAATCATTTGATGTGAAAAATGAGCAAGAATTTGAATTTAGCTTTCCAAACGTTGATACTTCAGTTCCTGTAAAAATCATGCTTACCGCTGCTGCTGCATCATTTACTGCAACAAATTTTGAAATAGTTGCAAATGGAACTGCGCTTCCATCGTTAGGATTCTCTGCAATAAGTCCGGGTTCTGAAATCGAATTTACAACAGCGTCACTACCCGCAAATATTTCTTTCACCGGAGCAGAAACTACAAAAATCAAATTGAAATACAATAATAATGGAGTCCCAGGGTCTAAAGGTTTTCTGGATAACATTCGGCTTATAGCCAAAAGAAAACTTCAAGGTTACGGGAAACAATTTCGATTTCAGCACGATCAATCTGCTAGCATTAACGGAATTGCTAATTATGAAATTTCAAATGCGATGGGTATAAGTCAGATTTGGGACATTACTGATATGTATAACGTAGCCAAAATTGAAAGCGCAAATCAAAATACGGTTAGCTTTAAGGCTAATTTAGGCGAGCTTAGAAAATACATTGCGATAGATGAAAATGATTATTACACTCCTTTAAAAGAGAATAAATCAAAAATAGCAAATCAGAATCTAAAAGGCACATTATTCAAAAATAGCCAAGGTCAGTTTCAAGATATAGATTACATTATAGTTACACCTGATTTTTTAGTCTCTCAAGCAGAAAAGCTAGCTGCTTTTCATAGAAATCGTTCAAACCTTAACGTAAAAGTAATTCCACTTGATTTAATCTATCAGGAGTTTTCTTCCGGTAAACAGGATATTGCTGCGATACGCAACTGCATTAAATATGTTTACGAGAATGCTTCATCAATAGAAAAAAGAGTAAAATATATTAACCTTTTTGGCGATGCTTCCTATGATTTTAAAAATAGAATACCCAATAACACAAATGTTGTTCCTATCTACCATGCACTAAACAGTAATTCCTCAGGAGAATCCTCTTTTGCTTCTGACGATTTTTTTGGATTAATGGATGAATCTGAAGGGAATATCACGAATTTTTTTGGAGGAATCGACATTGCAGTTGGTAGAATGCTTGTAAATGATGCGAAGCAAGCTGACGAAATGGTTAATAAAGTTATTGAGTACCACGATATAAAATCATACGGCAGTTGGAGAAATAATATTACTATGATTAGTGATGATTCTGATTGCACTAAAGTAACTTCTGGCGAATGCTCTGTCGTATCTTCTGATGCTACATTACAGCTCAGGCAAAATACTTTGGCGGATGACATTAAAACTAGCAAACCTTTTTTAAATGTAAATAAAATTCTGCTGGATTCCTACGTTCAAGAGGCATCAGCTGGCGGTTACAGATATCCAAAAGCTCGTACTGATTTTTTTAATGCTTTTGAAAAAGGAGCACTTATTTTTAATTATTTAGGCCACGGAGGTGAAGATGGACTGTCAGCAGAGCGAATTTGGGAAAAATCAGATGGACAAACTTTGAGTAACCAGTATAAATATCCTTTATTTATTACCATCACATGTGAATTTTCGCGTTTTGACAATCCTTTTAGACCAACAGCAGGAGAATTCACGTATTGGAATTCTAAAGGTGGAGCAATTGCAATGATTACAACGATACGTTCTATTGGTCAGTCTAGTGCTGAAAATTTTAATGATTTGCTCACTAAAAACTTGTTGTCATACGGTTCAAACCAATATACTTCTATCGCTGAAGCCTTGCGAATTTCTAAAAACAGCAATCCAAATTCAGCTACAAATGTTGTATTTTATATTGGCGATCCTGCATTAGTTTTGGCGCTGCCAAAACCAAAGATCAAACTCACAAAGATTAATGACGTTCCTGTGACACAAACAACTGATAATTTCAAATCTTTATCGAAGATAAAATTAACTGGCGAAATAACAGATGAGAACGACAATCCGTTAACCAACTATACGGGAGAGATAGCTACAACAATATTCGACAAAACAATTTCAAGAGCAACTTACAATAACGATGGATATAGTCCCGCAATGAACTTTGATGTCTTAGGTGAAACTATTTTTAGAGGAAATGCTTCCGTTACTAACGGTCAATTTGAGTTTAGCTTTGTGGTGCCAAGAGATATTAGAGTTCCAGTAGCAAACGGAAGAATCAGTTTTTACGCCAAAAAGAATAATGTTCTCGAAAATGAAACCGGATATGATTCAAATATCTTGGTAGGAGGAATTAACGAAAATGCAGTCGCAGACAATATTAGTCCAAGAGTGAAGTTATATATGAATGATGAAACTTTCGTTTCAGGAGGAACGACTAATGAATCTCCATTCTTAGTTGCCATTCTAGAAGATGAAAATGGAATAAATACCGCTAGCGGAATAGGTCATGATATTGTTGCAATTCTTGATGGAGATGTAAGCAATCCTTTTATTTTAAATGATTATTACCAAACTAAGTTAGATGACTTTACAAATGGAACACTGCGTTTTCCATTGCGTAAACTATCAGCAGGTTTACATACTATTTCGTTCAAAGCTTGGGATGTTTATAACAATCCTGTAACTGCGGAGATTCAATTTATAGTTGCGGGAGATGATAAGCTTTCGCTAAGTAATGTTTTGAATTATCCTAATCCATTCGTTAATTATACAGAGTTTTGGTTTACTCATAATAGACCTTACGAACCGCTAGAAGTTCAAGTTCAAGTAATGACAATTACTGGGAAAGTAGTCTGGACTAAAAACCAGATTATTAGCACCGAAGGTTTTTTATCTAGAGAACTTAGCTGGAACGGTAAAGATGATTTCGGAGATAAAATTGGAAAAGGGGTCTATATATACAAGCTCACAGTAAAATCTACGTTAACGAATTTGAAAAGTGAAAAATTTGAAAAACTTGTTATACTTTAATACTATATTTGTTCAATTAACATTATTCCTAAAATGAAAAAAACTTTATTCATTATCCTTTCTTTAATAATTATTTCTTCTGCAAAAGCACAGGATCGTGTTATCTCACCAGGAGTTCCTTTCTTATTAGTTGCCGCAGATGCAAGAGCAGCTGGTATGGGCGATATGGGTGTTGCGACATCTGCTGATGCTTTTTCACAACAATGGAACCCTGCTAAATACGCATTTGCTATAGATAAGCAAGGTTTTTCAGTAAGTTATACTCCTTATTTAACTGACTTAGTAAACGATATCTCATTAGCTCAATTGACATACTATAATAAATTAAATGAGAGAAGTGCATTTGCTGGAAGTATCAGGTATTTTGGCTTAGGTGATATTGAGTTACGTAAAACAGGAGATTTAAATGAAGATTTTGCAACAGTTTCTCCAAACGAATTTGCAATAGACGGATCGTATTCACTAAAATTAAGTGAGAAATTTTCTATGGCAATTGCTGGTCGTTTTATAAACTCTAATTTAAAATTTCCTGATGAAAACAATGATGCTACTTCTGCAAGTTCATTTGCAGTAGACGTGGCAGGTTTCTTTCAATCTGAAGAGATAGCTTTTAGTGAATTTACTGGAAGATGGAGAGCAGGATTCAATATACAAAATTTAGGTCCAAAGATTAGTTATGATAAGGACGATTATAACAATAATTTCTTGCCAGCTAATTTAAAAATCGGAACTGGTTTTGATTTTATTTTAGACGATTACAATAAAGTGGCATTGAATGTTGAATTCAATAAATTATTAGTGCCAAGTCCTCAAAATCCGGATTTAAATGGTGATGGAAATATTACAGATGAAGAATATAGTAAAAATAATGACAACTATCGTTCTATAGGATGGACTTCAGGAGTATTTAAATCATTTGGTGATGCACCAGATGGTTTTAGTGAAGAAATTAAAGAAATCACCTATGCAGTAGGAGCAGAATATTTATATCAAGATTCATTTGCAATGCGTATGGGATATTTTCATGAAAGTCCTTTTAAAGGAACAAGACAGTTTTTCTCACTTGGAGCAGGTTTCAAGTATAATGTAGTTAAAGTAGACGTTTCCTATTTATTTTCTGCATCTAAAGTAAAAAACCCATTAGAAAATACTCTGCGATTCTCATTAACGTTTAATTTTGGTGACAAATACGACGAATATTAAATAATAATTTATTGACAAATAACAATCCAAATTTCGAACTTTTGAAATTTGGATTTTTTTTCCCTTATAAATATGAAAGAAATTACATTTACAACGACGTTTAATGCATTTGATACTGTTGAAGAGTTGCCAAATGATGTTCAAGATTTAATGACTCAAGCTATTGAAGCAAGAAAAAATGCATATGCTCCGTACTCTAAATTTAGAGTTGGTGTAGCTATCGCTTTAGATAATGGAGAAGTTATAGTAGGGTCAAATCAAGAAAATGCGGCTTATCCGTCAGGATTGTGCGCTGAACGCGTTGCGATATTTTATGCGGGTGCAAAATATCCAAATGCCAAGATTGTAAAAATGGCAATTACGGCAGCTTCAGATACAAATCAAACCACTGCTCCAATACCTCCATGTGGGTCTTGCAGACAATCTATCGCTGAGTATGAAATCAAACAAGAGCAGCCTATACAAATATACTTTATGGGAGAAATTGGAGCGATATACAAATCAGAATCTTTAAAAAACTTACTACCGTTTATGTTTGATAAAAAATTCTTGTAAAAGCTCTAAATATCACCTATTAAATTTTAGTTCTAAGTTGGAATGTGTTATTTTTGCATTTCGCAAATTTGTATGAGGAAACTATTTTGCACTATTAGGCATAAATCGATAACACTTTAGCAAAAGAAAAATCAGATGAAAGAAGTTACAAAAGAAGTATATTTAAAGTGGTATGAGGACATGCTACTTTGGAGAAAGTTTGAAGACAAACTTGCAGCATTGTACATACAACAAAAAGTTAGAGGTTTTCTACATTTATATAATGGTCAAGAGGCAGTATTAGCCGGAGCATTGCATGCAATGGACTTGACAAAAGACAAAATGATTACTGCATATAGAAATCACGTTCAGCCAATAGGTATGGGAGTTGATCCTAGACGCGTAATGGCAGAACTTTTAGGGAAAGTTACTGGTACTTCAAAAGGTATGGGTGGTTCTATGCACATTTTCTCTAAAGAGCACCGTTTTTATGGTGGGCACGGAATCGTAGGTGGGCAAATACCTGTAGGTGCTGGTCTAGCTTTTGCTGATAAGTATTTTGAAACTGGCGGTGTTACTATGACTTATTTTGGTGATGGTGCGGCGCGTCAAGGTTCCTTACATGAAGCGTTTAATATGGCAATGTTATGGAAACTTCCAGTTGTGTTTATCGTTGAAAACAACGGTTATGCAATGGGAACTTCAGTTGAAAGAACAGCTAATCATACTGATATTTGGAAATTGGGTCTTGGATATGAAATGCCATGTGGACCAGTTGACGGAATGAATCCTGTTAAGGTTGCAGAAGCAATGACTGAAGCAATTGATAGAGCTCGTCGCGGTGATGGGCCAACTTTCCTAGAAATGAAAACATACCGATATAGAGGTCACTCTATGTCAGATGCACAATTATACCGATCTAAAGAAGAGGTAGAAGAATATAAAAAAATTGATCCAATTACTCAAGTACTTGATATTATAAAAGATCAAAATTACGCTACAGAAGAAGAAATTGAGGCAATCGATAAACGAGTGAAAGATCTTGTTGAAGAGTGCGTTAAATTTGCTGAAGAATCAGAGTATCCTCCAATTCAACAACTTTATGATGTAGTTTACGATCAAGAAAACTATCCTTTTATACCTCACAAACTATAAATCACTATGGCAATCAAAATAACAATGCCTCGCTTAAGCGATACCATGACAGAAGGAACGGTAGCGGCTTGGCTTAAAAAAGTAGGAGATAAAGTAAGTGAAGGAGATATTCTTGCTGAAATTGAAACAGATAAAGCAACAATGGAATTTGAGTCTTTCAATGAAGGAACTCTTTTACATATTGGTATACCTGAAGGTGAAACTGCACCAGTAGATTCTTTATTGGCTATTATAGGAGAAGAAGGTGAAGATATTTCTGAATTACTATCAGGAAAATCAGTCCCAGAAGCGCCGGCTAAAGAAGAAGAATCAAAGGTTAGTGAAACTAAAGTTACAGAGGAAGTTACAAAAACTTCAGCAGCTACATCAGAATCTTTACCTAAAGGTGTCGTAGTAGTAACTATGCCACGCTTAAGTGATACAATGACTGAAGGAACTGTAGCAACTTGGTTGAAAAAAGTAGGAGATAGTGTAACCGAAGGAGATATTTTAGCTGAAATCGAAACTGACAAAGCAACGATGGAATTTGAATCTTTCAATGAAGGCACACTATTATATATTGGAATAGAAGAAGGAAATACAGCTCCTGTAGACAGTCTTTTAGCAATTATTGGACCTGCGGGAACGGATGTAAGTGGAATATCTTCTAATTATAAAGCTAGCGGAGCTCCACAGGAGACTGCTGCGATTGATGAAACTAAAGAACCTGTCTCTACTGAGAAAACTGTTGAAAAAGCTTCAGAACCAGTTGTTCAAGAAGAATCAAATGACGGGAAAAGAATATTAGCTTCGCCATTAGCAAAGAAAATTGCTAGTGATAAAGGAATCCAATTAAATCAAGTAAAAGGTTCTGGTGAGAACGGACGTATTGTAAAAAGCGATATCGAAAACTTCACTCCTGCCGCCGCTGCACCGAAAGCTGTTGATGCACCAGCGAAAGCAAATACTGCTGTAGCTCCTGCTGCAAAATTATTTGTTCCTGCTGGAGAAGTAGTAACTGAAGAAATCAAAAATTCGCAAATGCGTAAAATCATTGCTAAGCGTTTAGCTGAATCATTATTTACTGCACCTCATTACAACTTAGTTATTGAAGTGACAATGGATGATGCAATGAAATCAAGAGCAATTATTAATAGCGTTCCTGACACAAAAGTATCTTTCAACGATATGGTAATTAAAGCTTGTGCTTTAGCATTAAAGAAACACCCAAAAATAAATTCACAGTGGAAAGAAGATGTAATTATCATCAATCATCACGTAAATATAGGTGTTGCAGTAGCTGTTGAAGATGGATTAGTAGTTCCTGTACTGAAATTTACAGATGCTATGAGTTTATCACAAATAGGTGGAAGCGTAAGAGATCTTGCTGGAAGAGCGAAGAACAAAAAATTACTACCTACTGAAATGGAAGGAAGTACATTCACAGTTTCTAACCTTGGAATGTTTGGTATTACTGAATTCAATTCAATCATTAATCAGCCAAACTCTGCTATTCTTTCTGTGGGAGCGATTGTAGAAAAACCGGTTGTTAAAAATGGACAAATAGTTGTAGGAAACACAATGATGTTATCTCTTGCTTGTGATCACCGTACTATCGATGGCGCAACCGGAGCACAGTTCTTGCAAACTTTAAAACAATATATTGAAAATCCAGTAACGATGCTTGCATAATAACAGATTTTTATAAATACTAAAAACCCGTCATTTTTAATAAGTGACGGGTTTTTTATTTGGGCGTGTCCTCGCTTTCACTATTGTTTCAGTTCGGTCGGGCTGTACGCTATATCTTTTATTCCATTGCATTTCATAAAAGGATGCCACTTCCATCCCTCACGCAAAAGCAACAATTTAAGATTCTACAACTTATTTTTCTCCTCAATCCACTTTGACATATACTTAGTACTCCTTAAGGTATGATGTTGCAACAACTCACCTATAAAGTTATTTAAGCGATGATCCTCAAGATTAAAAATCATTTCATTAATTCGATTTTTAAAATCATCTTCAAATAAGGATCTTAAATAGCGTTGCTGTATAATCAAGTTTCCATTTTTCTGAGCATCTAGCCAAAGTTTTTCATCTTGATACAATTGAACCGCTTTATTTGCAAAAGCTTCTGGATTATTTTCAACAAAACCATTCCAATTTAATTCTCCCTGCATTGATTCAGCGCCAACGCTCGTCGTTACGCTTGGCGTTCCCCATTGCATTGCTTCTAACAATTTCCCTTTTATTCCTGCACCTATCCGCAACGGAGCAAGAACGATTCGAGCATTCTTAACTACCTCGTTCGCATCTTCTGCACGGCCTTTAATTAAGAAACCTTCCCTTGTGTTATTTAATTGCAGAACTTTTTGCGACGGATAAGCTCCATATATATTTAAATTAGCCTGAGGAAGAAACTTCCTGATTTGTGGCCAAATTGTATCTTTTAAATATTGAACGGCATTCCAATTAGGTTCATGAAGAAAATTACCAATAAAGATAAAATCATTTCGCTCATCAAACGATGGCAACTTATTTAAATCACTGATTTGATCAAGTTCCAATAAAAGCGGTAAATACAACAATAAACTGCTATCAATTTTAAAAGTAGACTTGAGCAATTCTATTTCAAATTCTGATATCATTAAAGACAAATCACAACGTAAAATACTTGCAATTTCTCTTTTTGCAACCTCTTGCTTTAATAAATCTGTAGTCTTAAATTCACGGTTTTCCTTAAATGCTTTTTGTCTAGCTAGTCTCAAACAATGTAAATCTTCAGTATCTAAAATTCGTAATGCAGTTGGACAATTCTCGGCAACACGCCAACCAAATTGCTCTTCCATCATAAAACGATCAAACAACACTATTGCTGGATTAAGTTCCGTGATGAAAGTATCAAAACTAGAATTATTCAAGAGAATAGATATTTTTTCAATATCATAATCGGCTAAATCAATCATAAATTCACTGTCTTGGGCGGGACTTGCAAATACCACTTTAAATCCCTGCTCTTTAAACAGCGAAATTAGCTGCATCATACGCCCACCTGCTGCCGAAGAATTAGGTTCAGGCCAAACAAATCCTAAAATTAAAAGCGTTTGCATTAGATTATTGTTTTTGAAATTTGTTGCAAAATAATACAATTATAATGGTCTTTTGGGAAATAATTTCTGTTATAACATATAAATTTCTCAACTACTGCAACTTGCGTGAGGGATAATAGTGGAAAGCCCGGAATCTAGATGAAGCGCAGCGAAAACAAGATGAGGACTTGCAGCGGATAGCCCGACAGAGATATAGAAATGGCTATGCTATTACGTTGTTTTGCCATTTATTTATCGCTGTCACGCCCAAACTACAAAATAGGATACTATTTAATTAATGAAGTAAATCAGCGATAAAAGACTAATTTTGTAACTAAATCAATTTTTATATTATGTTAGGACTAAAATTAGCCACCGACCCAAGATGGGTAAATATAGTTGAATCAAATATTGAAGAAATATTGACTGACCACGCATGGTGCGAGCAAAAAGCAGCGTCAAATGCAATAAGTATTGTTACTTATAATTCAGAGTTAGAAGAATTAGTAACAGAAATGTTAGTTATCGCTAAAGAGGAATTAGATCACCTGCAGTTAGTACACGAGTTAATCAAAAGCAAAGGACTTACTTTAGGAAGAGAGCGAAAAGACCATTATGTCAATGAGCTTTTTAAGTTCATGAAAAAAGATGGTAGCCGAAAAGATGCATTGTGCGATCGTTTATTATTCTCGGCAATGATTGAGGCGAGAAGTTGCGAACGATTTAAAGTTCTTTCGGAGAATATAAAAGATGCGGAATTAGCCAAATTCTACCGTGACTTGATGATTAGTGAAGCGGGCCACTACACTACTTTTATTGGTTTTGCGAGGAAATATGCAGATAATGTGGATGTGGACAAAAGATGGCAAGAATGGATTGAGTTTGAAACTTCAATTATTGTAAAATACGGCAAGAACGAAACAGTGCACGGATAACTATTTAGAAATTGAAAAGGGAAATTATATTTTAATATCCCTTTTTTATATTCGTTTACTTTATAATGATGAACTCTAATCGTCTATTCATTGCGTGATCAGCATCAGAGCAATTATCATTACAATTCACTTTAGGTTCTGTTTCGCCAAAACCTTTAGCTTCTAATCGATGTACAGCAATTCCTTTTGACACAAGATACTCTAATGTAGAATTAGCTCTTTTTTGAGAGAGATTTAAATTATATTTTTCATTTCCCACATTATCGGTATGTGACTTTATTAAAATATTTAATTTTTTATTCTGAGCCATTATATAAGCTAGATTATCTAATTCTGCAGCAACTTCAGGAGTAATTTCACTTTTATTGAAGTCAAAGTAAATTGGATTTAATATTATTTCAGATTCTGTTATGATTAATTCTAGTGGATTAAGTGATATCTCCCTTTTCTGCATTCCATTTGTATTGACTAACAACGAGTCTGCATTACGCATAAATCCATCCTTATATACCACAATGGAAAATTTTTTTCCGCATGAACTGTTATATATCACTTCACCTTTATTATTTGTTATTTGAGATTCGAAACTGGTTTTATTTGAATCTAAGAAAGTAACATTTGAATTTGCCAAAAAAGCTCCAGTTTTTGAATTTCTAACAACCACAGTTACTTCTGATTTACACAAGGGAACTACATTGTATAAGTCATCTAATCCCGACCTGTTACTAGATAAAAAACCGATGTTTCTATTTTTATTAAATGTAAATGCAAAATCATCTTTTTCGCTATTAATTGGAATTCCTAGGTTTATCGAATTATCACTTACATTACTATCAAACGAAAAAACATCTAAACCACCAAATCCACTTAAACCATTGGAAGAAAAGTAAAGCACATTATCAGCTGATATAAAAGGGAAATTCTCATCACCTACAGTATTAATTTTATCACCCATATTTTGCGGTGTGCCAAAACTTCCATCAGAATTAATATCTACTTTCCATATATCTGTTCCTCCGATAGAACCGGGCATATTTGATGCAAAATACAGGACGTTTCCATCTTTGTTTATTGTAGGATTCCCAGTTGAATAATACTTACTATTAAATGGAACGGCTACAATTGAAGTCCATTTTCCATGAATTTTGGAAGCCTTAAACAAATTAACTTGTCCATATTTTAATTTATTAGCGTCATCTTTTACAAATAATTTATCGTTGAAACTTTCGCTAGAAAAATACATAGTCATTCCATCGTTGCTAATTGTAACTGGTCCTTCGTGATACGATGTGTTCAATTCTGATAAAGCTACGGGTTGAGAGAAGGTTTCATCACTGTAATTATAACGCGATTGATATAGGTCTAGAAATGGCTCGTTAGTGCGTTTATATAACTTAGCACTCTGCTTTCTAGCACTCACGAAATAAAGAATGTCATCATAAAGCACTGCACCAAAATCAGATTTATTAGAATTGATTGTCATTTTCTTGACTTCAAACATCTGATCAGCACTTTTTATTTTTTGTAAATAGCGTGAATTTTGATTGAATTTTATCGCTCTATTATCATTTGGTAGCAGAGAACAGAATAATTTCATTTCGCGATCTGATTCTTCGTATTTACCATTAGATTTTAAAACCTGTGCAAAGTTAAAGACCGTTTCAGCATCTGTTATAGGTTTACTAACTTTTGAATACCATCTTTCAGCTTCTATAGTGTTGGTCATTTTGTAATAACACATTCCAAGTTGATTATAGATGTAAGAGTCTAAAAATCCTTTAGCGACTAATTTTTCATATTGAAGTGCAGCAGAAGAATAGTCGAATGAGTTAAAGAGTTTATCTGCAATCTTGGTTTGTTTATTTTGTCCCAAAATAGAAAAACTTGAAAAGACAAAAAATAAAAGTAAAGTAGTTTTTTTCATTTATTCTTTAATAAAATTTTAGAAAAATCTTGGGGAACGAGAAACTTTTTTCAAGGTAAATACATCGTATAATAAAATAAACTCGTGCGATGAAGATGTAGTTACATTCAAATTAGAAACTATATGATCGTAAGCATATCCTATTCGCAATTCTGGTGTAATGGCAAAATTTACCATCCCACCAAAACTATCTTCCAATCTATATGTGGCTCCAATTTCAAATTTCTCATTAAAAAGAAAATTTGCAGAAACGTCTAATGATGGACTTACATTAAAGGCCGATTTCAGCATAAAAGAGGGTTTAAACTTCAGGTCGTAATTAAGATCAAACACATAGCCTGCAGCGAGAAAATAATGAGAAACATCGGAACCGTATTCAAGTCCGTTATAATCTAAATGTGCAGATTTTATCATATTAGGAATTGAAAAAGAGACATAATATTTATCAGTGTAATAAAATGCTCCTGCTCCTACATTCAGTGTAGCGTCATTAATGTCTTCACCAAAGATACCTTCAGAAGGATCTGGCAAGGTAGACTGTATATTCCTTAAACCTACGCGATGAAAAGAAACTCCTGCTTTCAGCCCTAATGCCAACTTACTTCTTTCATTAATTTTTATGGTATAACTAAAATCTCCAAACACATTTTGTTCAGAAACTGGTCCTATTTTATCTGATATTAATGACAACCCTAAACCAACGTTATTGTCGACTGGCGAATCGCCTGAGAATGTAAAAGTACTTGGCGCACCTTCAATGTTAACCCATTGTTTTCTATACAAAAGTCCAAATGAAATATTTTCCTTTGAACCAGCGTAAGCAGGATTAACTACATTCATATTATGCATATACTGGGTGTAATGCGGATCTTGCTGCGCTATTGCACTGCTAAATGACAGTAACACTAAAAGACAAGTTAAAAATATTTTATTCATTTCTTTATATTTTTCTTAGTGGTAGTCCACACGATGATGGCAGACCTATAAATAAGTTCAACTAATTACTTTATCTAAGTAAATAAATCCATCCCGTTTTTGACTCCCCTTTTTCAAACTCAATAACATAGTAATAAGTGGCAGTTGGAAGATCATCGCCTCTGCTAGATTGACCTTTCCACTGGTTCGTATAATTAAACTGACTGTATACTTTTATACCATATCTATCAAAAATTTCTAATTTTTTCACATTTAATAATCGAAGATCAAAGTATTCGTTAGAACCATTTCCATCCGGTGAAATTCCCTTTTGGATGTTGCACAAAATTGTTTCAACTATAAAGATTTTTGTTAATTCACAACCTGTAGCTGGAGAAGAAATTGATAACGAATAAGTTAAAGGAAATATCTCTTTTTCTGTAGTAGAAGTAATTAAACTTGAAACATTTAAAGTATTGGAATTTGTTCCAACACTATTTCCGTTATTATCCTTCCATTGATATGAAACATCGCTTTGACTATAAGAATTAGATGCCGAAGTTGCTGTTAAGACATATTCTTTTTCTTCACAATTTCCATTTATTTCAAATTGAATTTGCTGCGGAATTGCTTTTACTGTTATCGCAGCTCCCTGAACATCACATGCCGAATTGTTTTTATACCGAACAAGAATTGTATAATTCCCTGGCAGCACATTTGAAAAAATTGGACTATCTTGAAATCCGCTACCAATACTATACTCCGCGCCAACTTGTGTTGTAAAAGTAATTTCACCTGTTGAGAGACTGCATGATGGTTGCATTGTGACATTTGCTGATGGAATGGCTGGTATTGCAGTAATGGTTAATGTAATTTTTGTTCGTGACTTACTTAAACATTTTCCTACTGACGATTCTGCATAATAAGAAGTTGTCCCAACACCAACATGAATAGGATTAGTAATGAGAACTCCACCTGTTAATTCAGAATACCATTTTATAGTATTCCCTGAAGCGTTTGCAGTTAAAGTTTGCATCGAAGATCCATTTGAGCAAACAGTTTGATCGTTACCAATAGGATTTGCAACTACATCAACAATTGTAAGCGTAACAGCTGTGCGAGTTAGACTTACACAATTCCCAACAACAGACTCTGCATAATAGGTTATTGATCCAACTCCGATTTTTGTTGGATTAGTTACTATAGTTCCCCCAATTGCAGCAGTGTACCATTTCACCGAATCTCCGGATGCGGTGGCAATCAATGTTTGACTCAATGATCCGTTTGTACATTCAGTCTGATCGCCACCACTTATTGGAGCATCCGGCCTAGCATTTATTATTAATGTGACTGCTGTTCGACTGTTAGAAGTACAAGAGCTATTATTGTTTCTCGCTTCTGCATAATAAGTAATAGTTCCAATAGCACTAAGAATAGGATTTTCAACCAAGTTCCCACCGACTAATGAATCGTACCAAATTAAAGACTCGCCATTCAATACAGTCGCGGTTGCTGTCAATATTTGAATTGGCAGTGAAGCACATACATTCTGATTTCCAACACTTACCGGCTCCATTGGATTAGAATAAATTGTTAACGTTACGGCAGTTCTTGATTCGCTTGTACAAAATGTTAAATTATTCACCGCTTGTGCATAGTAAGTTATAGTTCCAATTGAAGATAAATTAGCATTGCTAACTATATTTCCTCCAGTTAAAGCATCATACCAAATGACTGATTCTCCTGCCTGCACCAAAGCTTTCGCTGTCAAAGTTTCAATAGGTGAAGTTGCGCAAACAGTTTGATTTCCTCCGCTGACAGGAACAATTGGATTTAAGTTAATCGTTAATGTTACAGCTGTTCTATCACTGCTCACGCAAGAATTTAAAATATTTACTGACTCTGCATAGTAAGTAACATTACCTATGGCGCTAAGATTCGGATTAATTATCACATTCCCATTAATTAAGGAATCGTACCAAACTACTGAATCTCCACTTTTTACAATAGCAGTTGCAGTCAAAGTTTGAATAGGTGAAGTTGCACAAACAGTTTGATTGCTTCCACTTATTGGTTTTTCAGGAGTTGCATTAATGGTTAATGTAACGGCTGTACGTGATTCGCTTGTGCACAAAGTTGTACTATTTACCGATTCTGCGAAATACGTTATAGCTCCTATCAAGCTTAGGGTTGGATTTACAACTGTATTTCCTCCAATTAAAGAATCGTACCATACGATTAATTCGCCATTTTGTGCTGTAGAAGTAGCAGTCAAAGTTTGAATAGGTGAAGTTGCACACACTGTCTGATTCCCTCCACTTACAGGAATAAGAGGTTTAATGTTTATCGTTAAAGTAACTGCAGTACGAGAAACACTAACACAAGCAGTCACACTATTTACTGCTTCTGCATAATAAGTAACTGTACCTATTAAATTAAGATTAGGATTTTGCACTACATTGCCACCCGTTAGCGCATCGTACCAAACGATTGTCTCTCCATTGTTTACAGTTGCAGTCGCATTCAAGGTTTGAATTGGTGATGAAGCACAAACCGCTTGATCGCTTCCACTTACAGGATTATCAGGTGTTATATTAATGGTTAAGATAACTGGAGCTCTTGATTCACTTACACACAATGTTGCGCTATTAATCGCTTCCGCAAAATACGTTGTAGTTCCAATAATATTTAGTGTGGGATTTGCAACTATATTTCCTCCAACTAAAGAATCGTACCATACAATCGACTCTCCTATTTGCGCTAAAGAAGTAGCAGTCAATGTTTGAATTGGTGAAGTTGCACAAACAGTTTGATTGGTTCCTGAAGGAGTAATTGGAATAATATTAAAAGTTACTTTAATTGTAGATGTAGACTTCGCGCAATCACCATTAGAAATAATCCATGAAAACTCATAAGTTCCAGCTATACTAACGGCAGCAGTGGATGATCCAAGATTTATATTGCTAAAAATAACGGAACCTGGACCACTTTTCATAAACCATTCACCCACACCTACTAAGGGAATATTTCCACCAAGAGCAGTGCTTGACAACGAGCAGTTAAATTGATCACCTCCCACTGTCGAAACAGAAGGTTTCTCAGTCAAATTAATTCTCACACTCGCCTCTGCGTAACAAGAAATTAAAGCATCAGCCGAAACGACCACTGGATTAGGATCCTTCAAATTAAAATCAATTCCACCAGAACCATAATCAGCGGAACTATTTAACTCAGGACTTAAAAATGAATTTGTTATTTTAAAATCAGCTAAAGTATTATCTTGTGTCGTAAATGCAAAGAATTTAATATCACCTGAAGTATACCCCATTAATGATTTCAATATTTCAATTTCAAAACCACGTTCATAATCACTAATTCCAGCATTAGTATTATTAACACCCATTACTGCAGAAGGATTTCCTGAAGAGGCATTGCCGATTCTCACCTTTGTAGAATTATTATTTTTTAACTCGATAATATCGGCATAATAATTATTTCCTCCATCATCTGACGAAAGTACAAGACAATAATCAGCCTGGAAGTACGAATCAAAAGTACTCACATTATTTTTGAAATAATTGAACCCCTTCGCAGATGGAATAACATTATTTTCACTACCATAGTTTGAAATATTAAAACCACCTGGTTTAGTATCAAGAAATAACAACAAGCTTTTATTGCTATCAAGTCTTCCTGCTATTCCAAATACTAATTTGTCCTCGGCCGGCGCGATCTTTACAGCGTTAATATAACCGTTTAACGCTGCAGGCGACAGTGTTGCAGAAAGCGAGTTGTCTTCAAGTGCACCGCTACCCCATGCGTTTTCTAATATAGAACCATCTAAAGTAACACCATATCTAGATTTTACGCTAACTACTTGACCATTTGTTAATGTATTATTAGTATAAATACGATTATCAGACATAGGCTGTACCACAATTCCATCAACAGAGAATTCGAAAAAATCACCACCGCCATCTGCAGTGAATGAAACTGGAATGCCTTCACATAACTCTTCTCTTACAGGAGAAGAAATCAAAGAGATAGAAGGAGGAGTTACTAAAATTGAAGCTACAACAGGAACCCTGATACTTGTATCAGCTCCTGCATGACTTTGAACATAAAAAGTTGTTGTTTGACTTATTGTAGGAGCATAGATTGAGCCTTTATTTAAGATTTTGCTTGACGTCTGACTAGAAAACCACTCAATAATGTCTCCACTACCACCTGAAGCGGTTATGAAAACTTTTACTGCAGGTTCGTTGATTGCTTTGCATGCGCTACCAGCAGTAGTTAATGGGGGTGGAATAAGAGCCTTAGTCCTTTGAACATTTAATGTTTTACGTTTCTTTTTTACAGTGTCGTTCGAAAACCGAATTGTTGCTAATTCAAAATGAAGATCTGAAAAAGTTAAAACTTTTTTATTGTCTATCGCTAAACTTTTAGTACTATAAAGTAAAAATATAATTAAGAGTACGAGTAATTTATTTTTCATAAAAAAATTTATGTTATCAGTAAGCACAATAACATTACTTACTTAAGAAAAATAAATTTATGTTTTTTATTTCGTTATCTATAAAAAATATTAGTATAATATTAACAATTGTCCAAAATAAAATAAAGCCTATTTTAAAACACAGATTAACATTACATATAATAAATATATGTGAATAGGCTCTAAGTATTTAAACATTAAACCATAATAGAAAGGGATCAATCCTAAAAGTTGGGGGAGGAATGAAAGATTTCCTAATTTAGCTGATTAAAAGAACAAGCTTTGGAGAATTACATAGAACTTTTAAAACTGATCCTTCCTGAATTAATTGTGGAACACTTTGATTTGGTCAACACCAAAATCGAACAAGAGAAAATGCATCTATTCTTTGAAGAAAAAAGTACTCCTCCAAAAGAATATAATAACAGACAACTTGTGTCCAAAGGTTTCTTAAATGAGATTACTATTCAAGATTTTCCACTACGAGGAAAACTTGTTTACTTACACATTAAAAGACGACGCTGGACAGATAAACAATCTCAAGAAATCATCCAGCGTGATTGGAATATAGTAGCACAAGTTACCCGCATGACTCATGAGTTTGCGGATTTTTTAAAAGAAATTAATAGATACTAAAGCAAACGAATGTCATACTATCGGATCATTCTTTGGTGCGAATGGTAAAAACTACAACGACAATACAAAAAACATCTTAGTAACTTTTATACGTGGGAGCAACGCGAACACGCTAATGAGTGGCTAATTTTTCCCGAAAATATGGGAAGTCATTTATCCATAGACGAAGTAAACCTATCAATGGGAGAACTTTATACGGTAGTAACCAACAAGGCAGGCAAAGGAAAAAAAGGATCTATTGTAGCTATTATTGCGGGAACTAAATCAGAGGTTGTTATAAACCATTTACAAAAAATAGATCCTAAAAAACGCAATCAAGTTACAGAAATCACCCTGGATATGGCCAATAGTATAAAGTTAATTGCGAAAAAATCCTTTCCAAAAGCAAACCAAGTAACCGATAGATTCCATGTTCAAAAACTAGCATTAGAAGCGGTACAAGAAGTTAGAATCAGATTAAAATGGGATGCTTTAGATCAAGAAAACTCAGCTATAACTGAAGCTAAACTTAATAAAACGCCATTTATTTCTAGAGAATTTTCAAATGGAGATACAGCCAAGCAATTGCTAACAAGAAGTAGATTTCTATTGTATAAAAGTCCTAATAAATGGAGTGACAGCCAAAAAGCAAGAGCCACAATCTTATTTGAAGAATATCCAGAAATTAAAACTGTTTATTATCTAAGTCAAAAATTGCGCAACATTTATAACAACTATACTAATAAAACTGTTGCTATTACAAAATTAGCGCATTGGTATAATGATGTAGATAAATTAGGGATTAAGAGCTTTAACGGATCAATACATAATGTTGTGGGGAAATATTAAAATCTAGATATTTGTGATTCCAAATTATAGCAAATGCAAGATTCCTACAGCGAACTAATCAA